>VBAO01000155.1 GCA_005883865.1 Candidatus Segetimicrobium genomatis | reverse complement strand
GATCTTCTTCTTCGCGGCCAGCATCCCGGCCACCGCGGACACCGCCTCGGCCGGGTCGCCGATCTCGAGCAGCATCCGCATCACGCTTTCGTTGGCCCCGCCGTGCAGCGGGCCCTTGAGCGTCCCGACCGCCGACGTGATCGCGGAGTGGATGTCCGCGAGCGTCGCCGCGGTGACCCGCGCCGAAAAGGTGCTGGCGTTGAGCTCGTGGTCGGCGTGGAGCACCAGCGCGATATCGACGGCGCGCGTGCTCTCGGCGTCGGCCCGCTTCCCCCACAGCATGTACAGGAAGTTTGCGGCGTGGCCGAGGGCGGGGTCGGGCGCCACCGGAGGCTTCCCCGCCCGCAGGCGACCGATCGCGGCGACGATCGTGGCGACCTGCGCGACCAGGCGCACCGACTTCCGGGCGTTGGCCGGCTCCGAGTTGTCGTGGGCTTCCGGGTCGTAGAGCCCGAGGGCGGAAACGGCGGTCCGGAGGATATCCATCGGCAGGGCATCTTGGGGGAGCCCCTGCATCGCCCGCATGACCGGCTCGGGCAGCGGCCGGGACCGCACGAGGTCCCCGCCCAGCTCGGCCAGTTGGGCCCGAGTGGGGAGGTCCCCGCGCCAGAGGAGGTAGACGACCTCCTCGAAGGTGGCGTGCTCGGCGAGGTCGTGGATGTCGTACCCCTGGTAGAGCATCCGCCCCTGGACCCCATCGACGAAGCAGATGCGGCTCTGGGACGTGACGACCCCCTCAAGCCCTTCGCTGACGTGCGCCGGGTTGCCCGGTGGGTGCTGCACGAGTGATGCCCTCCTCGAGCGCGAACTAAAGGCGCGTGATCACCTCGGGTGGTCGTCGATCGCCGATCGGAGGCCGCGCACGAACGTCCCGACGCGGTCGAGGGCGTCGGGGGCTTCCTCGATCATTTGCACCAGGGCGCTGCCGACGATCACGCCGTCGGCGACCGCCGCCACCTCGCGCACCTGCTCGGGTCTGCTGAGCCCGAACCCCACGCAGATGGGGGTCTGGGTCTGCTCCCTGATCCGCAAGATCAGGTCCCGCAGGCCGGCGGGGAGCTCGTCGCGGACGCCCGTGACGCCGGTTCGGGAGACGCAGTAGACGAACCCGGTGGACGCCGCGGCAACCGCGCGGATCCGCCCCTCCGTGCTGGTCGGAGCGAGCAAGAACACCGTAGCCAGATCGGCCTGCTGGGCGGCGGCGACGAGATCCGTCCCTTCCTCGGGCGGCAGGTCCGCGACGATCAACCCGTCCAGCCCGGCGCCCACGGCGTCCCGGCAAAACGCCCCAAGCCCGTACCTCAGGACCAGGTTGTAGTAGGTCATGATGGCGAGTGGGACCCCGGTCCGCTCGCGCAACCGGCCGACCAGGTCCAGGGCCCGCCGGAGGCTCATGCCGTGGGCGAGCGCACGGAGCCCGGCGCGCTGGTTCACAGGACCGTCGGCGATCGGATCGCTGAACGGGACGCCGAGCTCCACCGCGTCGGCCCCCGCCTCCGTCAGGATCTCCACCAGCCGCTGGGTGGCCGTCGGGTCCGGATCCCCGGCCATGACGTACGGGATCAACGCCCGCCGGTCCCGCCTCCGCAGATCGGCCAGCGTCCTCGCGAGCCGGTTGGTGGACGCGGGGCTCGTCCCTCGACCAGCCGGCGAGGACGTCACAGCCGCTGGCCCATTGCTTTGGCGACCGTGTGGACGTCCTTGTCGCCGCGGCCGCTGAGGCCGAGGACGATGACCTTGTCGGGTCCGAGTCGAGGGGCCAGGGGTCGCAGGTAGGCCACCGCGTGGGACGGCTCGAGCGCGGGGATGATCCCCTCGGTCCGGCAGAGCAGGTGGAACCCCTCGAGCGCCTCGGCGTCGGTCACCGAGACGTACCGGGCGCGCCCGGCATCCTTGAAGTAGGCGTGCTCGGGGCCGACCCCCGGATAATCCAACCCGGCCGAGATGGAATGCGTGGGGAGTACCTGGCCCTCGGGGCTCTGCAGCAGGTAGCTCATCGCGCCGTGGAGCACGCCCGGGCTTCCCGCGCACAGGGTCGCGGCGTGCTGCCCCGTCGCGAGCCCCAATCCTCCGGCTTCGACGCCAATGAGCGCGACCCCCGCGTCGTCCTTGAACGCATGGAACAATCCGATCGCGTTGCTGCCGCCCCCGACGCACGCGACGACCGCGTCCGGCAGGCGGCCTTCGGCCGCCTGCACCTGCTCCCGCGCTTCGCGACCGATCACCGACTGGAAATCCCGCACGAGCGTGGGATACGGGTGCGGGCCGACGACCGAGCCGATCACGTACAGGGTCGTGGCGACGTTGGTCACCCAGTCCCGGAGGGCTTCGTTGATGGCGTCCTTGAGCGTGCGGCTCCCCGCATCGACCGGGATGACACGGGCGCCCAGGAGCTGCATGCGAAACACGTTGAGGGCCTGCCGCTCCATATCCTCGGTGCCCATGTAGACGTCGCACGGGAGGCCGAACGCCGCCGCGGCGGTGGCCGTGGCCACCCCGTGCTGGCCCGCCCCGGTCTCGGCGATGATCCGCCGTTTTCCCATGCGGATGGCAAGGAGCACCTGGCCGATCGTGTTGTTCATCTTGTGGGCGCCGGTATGGAGCAGGTCCTCGCGCTTCAGGTAGATGCGCGCGCCGCCGAGGGCCTCGGTCAGCCGGCGGGCGAAGTAGAGCGGGGTCGGCCGCCCGCAGAAGGTTCGGAGGTACCGATCGACCTCGGCCGCGAAGGCGGGATCGCGGACCGCCTGGGCGTACTCGGCTTCGAGCTCGTCGAGCACCGGGATCAACGTCTCCGGGACGTAGCGGCCGCCGTACGCGCCGAACCGTCCCCGCGATCGCGGGGCGGTCATCGGCTGCGCGGTCATCGCCGCACCTCCGCGGCGTTCCACTCGTGCACCCGGGCGATGAACGCCCGGATCTTGGCCGGATCCTTCTGCCCTCCGGTCTCCACCCCGCTCGCAACGTCGACCGCGTATGGCGCCACCGCCTGGATCGCCTCCCCCACGTTCTCGGGCGTCAGTCCCCCCGACAGGATCACCGGCCCGGCCTCCTTGGCTCGAACCGCCAGCGACCAGTCAAACGCCCGGCCGGTCCCCCCCATCGCCCCGGGCATGTGAGTGTCCAACAGCAGCGCGGCGACGCGGTAGCGGGCCAGCCCCTCGACGCTCTCGGGGCCCCGCACCTTGATGCTCTTGATCACCGGCCGATCGAACTGCCGGCAGAACTCCGGGCTCTCGGCCCCGTGCAGCTGGAGCGCATCCAGCGCGCAGAGATCGGCGATCCGCCGGATGGTCTCGGCGTCCTCGTCCGCGAACACCCCCACCCGCGCCACGAAGGGGGGAACGGCGTGCGCGATCACGCGGGCGATCTCCGGGGGGACATACCGCCGGCCCGGCCGCCAGAAGTTGAGCCCGATCGCGGCCGCGCCGGCGTCCACGGCGGCCAGGGCGTCCTCGAGCCGCTTGATCCCGCAGATCTTTACGCGCACCATCGGACGCGCCCGCCCGGCGCTACCTCGACCCGGCCCGTCGCGCGTCGCCCGGCCGGCGGTCGTCCGGCCCGACCTGGCGGAAGTAGTCCATCCCCATCCGGCCGAGACACAGGTGCAGGGTCTCCTCGGCTTCCCGGCGCGTGACGCGGCTCCCCTCGATGATGATCTCCTCCAGTTGGCGGGGGGCGGCCGCGAACCGGGCGCGCCGCTCCCGCACCGGCTCCAGAAATTCGTTCAAGGCCCGGGCCAGCCGCTTCTTGACCTCGACGTCCCCCACGGTGCCCTTGCGGTATCGCTCCTTGAGCTCCTCCACTTCGGCCCGGTCCCGGTTGAACGCGTCGTGGAGGATGAACACGGGGTTTCCCTCGACGTGGCCGGGATCGGTCGGGTGGATCCGGGTCGGGTCGGTAAACATCGCGCCGACCTTGCGCGTCACCGTCGCCGCATCGTCCGAGAGGTAGATCGCGTTATCGAGCGATTTGCTCATCTTGGCCTGGCCGTCGATCCCGACCAGCGTCCCCACCCGGCCGGTGATCGTCTCCGGCTCGGGGAACACGGACCCGTACAATTCGTTGAACCGCCGGGCGATCTCCCGGGTGACCTCGAGGTGGCTGGCCTGATCCTTTCCCACCGGCACGACATCGGCCCGCACCATCAGGATGTCGGCGGCCTGGAGCACCGGATACGAGAGCAGGCCCAGGGAGGCGGTCTCGAGTTTGAGATCGCGCATGATCTCCTTGAGCGTCGGCACCCGCTGGAGGCGCGGGACGGTGGTGAGCATGGAGAAGATCAGCTGCAGCACCGCCACCTCGGGGACGAGCGACTGCAGATAGATCGTGCTCCGCGCGGGATCGATGCCGACGCTGAGATAATCGAGCACGAGGTCGTAGATGTGCTCCTTGATCTCCCGGGTCTCGTACTCCTCCTGCAGCCGCAGGCGGTTCTCCAGCGATCCCACATAGTGGCCCAGGTGGAGCTTGCCGGTCGGGCGGTCCCCAGTGAGGAGGCGCCGCCGTCCCTTGCGCCCGGCGGGCCGGGCGTCGGGCCTGACCTTCGTCTCGGTGACTGCCATAACCCCTCCTCCCATTATCGCCCGATACCGAGGAGCTCCCGCACGCGGGCCGCCGGGTCCGGCGCCCGCATCAGCGCGGTGCCCACGAGGACCGCGTGCATCCCCAGCCGCTCCATCTCCTCGACCTGGGAGCGCGCCTCGATCCCGCTCTCGGCGACCACCGTGATCCCCTCCGGGATGCGGGGGCGGAGCGTCCGCGCCGGCTCGAGTGTGACCTCGAGCGTGTCGAGGTTCCGGTTGTTGATCCCGACGAGCGGGGCCCGGGCCGCGAGCGCCCCCCGGAGATCGGCCTCCGCGTGCACCTCGACGAGCGCGGCCATCCCGAGCTCGTGCGCGAGCCCCTGCAGGTCTTCAACCGCCGCCGGGGAGAGGATGGCGGCGATCAGGAGCACCGCATCCGCCCCGAGCGCCCGCGCCTCGTAGACCTGGTATGGGTCGATCACGAAGTCCTTGCGGAGGACGGGCACCCCCACCGCACGCCGGACCTCGACGAGGTGCGCGTCCGCGCCCCGGAAGTACCGGGCGTCCGTGAGGACCGAAATCGCCGCGGCGCCCGCGCCCTCGTACCCCCGGGCGATCGCGGCAGGGTCGAACTCCGGCCGGATCGCCCCCGCCGAAGGGGAGGCGCCCTTCACCTCCGCGATCAGCCGGATGCGCGGCCCCCGGAGTGCCGCGAGGAACGGCCTGGGAGGGCCCGCGGCGGCGGCCCGGCCGCGGAGCTCATCGAGCGGGACGCGGCGGCGGCGATCCGCGAGCTCTTGGGTCTTGTTCGCGACGATCTCCCGCAGGACACCGGTCACGCGCATCGCCTCACGCAAACTTCGTCTTGAGGCGGAGCGCCTCGAGCTTCGCGTAGGCGGCGCCCGAGTCGATGCTCTGGGCGGCGCGGGTGATGCCCTCCGCGATCTTCCCGGCCAGCCCCGCGGCGACGAGGGCGGCGCCGGCGTTCATGAGCACGATGTCGCGGCGCGGCCCCTCCTCCCCCCGGAGCACGCCCACGCAGATCTCCGCGTTCTCCTCCGGGGTGCCCCCGCGGATCGCTTCGAGGGAGGCGCGCTTGAAGCCCAGCTCCTCGGGGCTGAGGGTATAGGTGCGGACGGTCCCATCCACCACCGCGGAGATCCGGGTCGGCGCGCAGATCGAGATCTCGTCCATCCCGTCCTCCCCGTGCACGACGAACGCCCGGTCGGCGCCCAGCGCCGCCAGGACCCGTGCCATCAACTCGGTGTGCGCCGCGCTGGGAGCGCCCTGCAGGTACCGCCGCGCGCGCGCCGGGTTGGTCAGCGGGCCGAGGATGTTGAACACCGTCCGGATGCCGATCTCGCGCCGCGGGGCCAGCGCGTGCTTGAACGCCGGGTGAAAGAGGGGGGCGAACATGAAGCCGAACCCCACCTCCTCGATGCACGCCTGGACCACCTCGGGGGACGCCTGGAGGTTGATGCCGAGGGCCTCCAGCACGTCGGCGCTCCCGCACCGAGAGCTCGCGGCCCGGTTGCCGTGCTTGGCGACGTGGCCCCCGGCCCCCGCGATCACGAACGCCGAGGTCGTGGAGACGTTGAAGGTGTTCAGCCGGTCCCCCCCGGTCCCCACGATGTCGACCAGATGGTCCGCCCGGGGGGCGATCGTGACGGCGCGCTCGCGCATCGCACGGGCGAACCCGGTGATCTCCTCGACGGTCTCGCCCCGCATCGCCAGCGCGGTGATAAAGGAGGCGATCTGCGCCGGGGTCGCCTCGCCGTCCATGATGTGGCCCATCGCCTGGTGGGCCTCCGGCTCGGTCAGCGTCCCGTGGGCGGCGATCTTCGAGATCGCAGGCCTGAGCGCCATCCCCCTACCCTTCCCGGGCCTCGACCGCCGCGCCCGGCGCCTGCCCCCGCGCCAGGGCCAGGAAGTTTTTCAAGATGGCGCGCCCATGCTCGGTCAGCACCGACTCGGGGTGGAACTGCACCCCTTCGACCAACGCGGTGCGGTGCCGCACCCCCATGACGACCCGATCCTCCGTGCGCGCCGAGACCTCCAGGCACTCCGGCAGGCCGGCTTCGTCGATCACGAGCGAGTGGTAGCGCGTCCCCATGAGCGGGCTCGGCAGGCCGGTGAAGATCGTCCGGCCGTCGTGGTAGATCCGGGAGGTCTTCCCGTGTACCGGCGAGCGGCCGCGCACCACCGGGGCGCCGAGCGCGGCGCCGATGCACTGGTGCCCCAGGCAGACCCCCAGGATTGGGATCCGGCCGGCGAGCGACGCGATGCCCGGGGTGCTGACCCCGGCCTCGGCGGGCGTGCACGGCCCCGGCGAGACCACGATCGCCTCCGGCGCCAGGGCGGCGATTTCGCCGGCCGTGATCGCGTCGTTCCGGAACACCCGCGGCTCCTCCCCGAGCTCCCCGAGGTACTGCACGAGGTTGTAGGTGAACGAATCGTAGTTGTCGATGACCAGGATCATCTCATAGCCCCCGCCCCGCCGCTTCGATCGCCCGGATCAGGACCTTGGCCTTGTTGATCGTCTCGTCGTACTCCGCCGATGGGTCGGAGTCGGCCACGATCCCGCCCCCGGCCTGCGCGTACGCCAAGCCGTCCTTGATCACCAGGGTCCGGATCCCGATGCAGGTGTCGAGCGCTCCTCCGAACCCCACGTACCCGACCGCGCCGGCGTAGGGACCGCGGGCGGTGGGCTCGAGCTCATCCAGGATCTCCATCGCCCGGACTTTGGGCGCCCCGCTCACGGTGCCGTGGGGAAACACCGCCCGCAGGACATCGATGGCGTCGCGGCCCGGCGCGAGCCGCCCATGGACGTTGCTGACGATGTGCATGACGTGCGAGTAGCGCTCGATCGCCATCAGCTCCGACACCTGCACCGTGCCGTACCGCGCGATCCTCCCGATATCGTTTCGGGTCAGGTCGACGAGCATGACGTGCTCCGCCCGCTCCTTTTCATCGGCCAGCAGCTCCGCGGCGAGCTGCCGGTCCTCGTCCTCGGTAAGCCCCCGCCGGCGCGTCCCGGCGATCGGGCGCATCTCGACCAGGTCCCCCTCGAGGCGGACCAGCAGCTCCGGGGACGCTCCCACGAGCGCGGCTTCCCCGCTTTCGAGGAAGAACATGAAAGGCGAGGGATTGATCGTCCTGAGCGCCCGGTAGATCGTGAACGGATCGAGCGCTCCCACCTCGCCGGCGAACCGCTGCGAGAGGACGATCTGGAACGCATCTCCCGCACAGATGTACTCCTTACAGCGCCGGACGGCCGCGATGTACCGCTCGCGGGTCATGTTCGAGCGGACCGCCAGGGTGGGGACCGCGCCGGTCGCCCCGGATGGCTCGGGCAGGGGCCGTCCGAGCCGGTCGAGCCACTCCTCGATGCGCGTGCGTGCGCCCCGGTAGGCGCGCTCCGCCCCTTCTTCGACGAAGGCGTTCGCCACGATCCGGATCCGGTGCCGGAGGTGGTCGAAGATCATCACGGCATCCGCCAGCTGGAGACTGCAGATGGGCAGGCCGCGGTCGTCGGGAGGCCGGTTCGGCAGATGCTCGATCGTCCGGACCAGGTCGTATCCGAACCACCCGACGAGGCCGCCGTAGAACCGCGGCAGCGAGGGGTCGACGACCGGCCGGTACTTTTGTAAAATAGCCCGCGCCGCCTCCAGCGGATCCAAGGCACTCCGCCGGGTTGCGTGTCCCTCGGCCACCTCGACGTGGGTGGGGAATGCCTTGAGGGTCAGCCGCGGCTGGGCGCCGAGGAAGGAATAGCGCGCGAGCTTTTCCCCCCCTTCCACGCTCTCGAGCAAGAACGGCTGCGGGAGATCACGCAGGCGGAGGTACGCGGAGATCGGGGTGTCGAGATCCGCGACAACCTCGCAGGACACCGGCACGAGGTTGCCTTCGCGCGCGCGGCGGTCGAACTCCCGCGTCCCG
>VBAO01000154.1 GCA_005883865.1 Candidatus Segetimicrobium genomatis | reverse complement strand
CGCGGCGTCAACTTCCTGCGGGCGGTGCACGCAAGCGGTCCGGTGGAGCGCGCGGGACGGGTTCGGCGGAGCATCATGAGAGGCCCGCCGGAGGATTGTTGGAGGATCGTGGCGCATCGAATACTCGAGGTCGTCCTGATCAACCGCCAAGACCTGGCGCCGTCAGGGGCCGGGGAACCTGCTTCAGTGGCCACGGCTCCGGCGATCGCCAATGCCGTCTTCGACGCGACGGGCGCCCGCCTTCGGACCACGCCCTTCACGCGCGCGCGTACAGGCGGCGCTTGCGCAACGAGCCTAGCCGCCAGCCCCCCGAGTCGAGTCTTGGGGGCTGCTTCCCTGCTCTTCCGAATTGACGCTTTCTTAATCCCTCCGTCATGCGATAAGCTCGCAACCGGGAGATGGTACAATGGCGTAGTATATGCTATGCCGGAGCGTTGCGATGAAGCGGGCCCGATTCCTCGTTGAGGGGCGCTACGAAGAAGGCCGCCTGGCCGAGCCCGGGGTGTTGGTGGATGCCCAAGGACGCGCTTACCGGGAGGCCGACGTCCGGTTTCTGCCCCCCGTCGCCGCCCCCGGCAAGATCCTTGGCCTGGCGCTCAACTACGCGGATCATGCCGGGGAGCTGGGCCTCGACGTGCCCGCCGACCCCGCGATCTTCTTCAAGCCGGCGACCGCGCTGGTGGGCCATCGCGGCGCGGTCGTCTATCCCGCGGGCGTCGAGTACATGCACTACGAGAACGAACTCGCCGTGGTGATCGGCCGCCGCTGCCGGCGCGTGCGGGCCGAGCACGCCCTCGAGATGGTCGCCGGATACACGATCGCCAACGACATCACCGTCCGGGACTTCGTCCGCAACGTCTTCCGGCCTCCGGTCAAGGGCAAGGGCTGGGACACGTTCCTGCCGATCGGTCCCTACCTGGTCGAGGACGAGATCGCCGACCCCCATGCGCTCGAGCTCAGGACCTTCGTCAACGGGGAGCTTCGCCAGCGGGGCAACACGGCGGATCAGCTGACGAAGGTGCCGCAACTGATCGCCTACCTGACCGAGTTCATGACCCTGGAACCGGGCGACATCCTGCTCACGGGCACGCCCAAGGGCCTCTCCCACGTGCATGCGGGCGATGAGATGCGGCTGGAGATCGATGGCCTGGGGGCGCTCGAGAGCAAGGTCATCGCCGAGGCCGGTCGCCCCGACCAGGAGGTCTCGCGGGTGCGACCTCGGTGATCAACACACAGTGGCAGGATCCCGGCTTCAACATCGTGCGCGCCGCCCACGCCGAGCTGTTCGTCCGGGACCTGGCCCGGTCCCGCCGCTTCTACGTCGACCTGCTCGGGCTGGCGGTCACCGATGAGGATGCGCAGACCCTGTATCTGCGGGGGTACGAGGAGCAAGACCACCACAGCCTGGTGCTGCGGGCCGGCTCGCCGCACCTGGGACACCTGGCCTTCCGGGTGGGCCGCCCGGACGATCTGCAGAAGATCGAGGGGTTCTACGCCCGGCTGCGGCGGCCGACCCGGTGGGCGCGCGACGAGGAGGCCGGTCAGACGCTCGCGCTCCGCGTCCAGGACGAACTCGGGTTCCCGCTCGAATTTTTCTACGAGATCACACGGGCGCCACGGATCCTGCAGCGGTTCGATCAATACCGCGGCGCCCACATCATGCGGATGGACCATTTCAACCTCCTCGTGCCCGATGCCGCCCAGGGCTACGAGGCCTTTCGGGCGTTGGGGTTCAGGTGCTCGGAGTACACCGTCACCGATCCGCCCGACGCGAGGGTCTGGGCCGCCTGGATGTACCGGAAGCCGGGAGTCCACGATGTGGCGCTCATGAACGGCGCTGGTCCCCGGCTGCACCACGTGGGTCTCTGGGCGGGCGACATGCTCAGCATCCTGCGCGCCTGCGATATCCTCGCCGCCGCGGGCCAGGCCGCCGCGATCGAACGGGGCCCCGGCCGGCATGGGTTGAGCAACGCGTTCTTCCTCTACCTCCGGGATCCCGACGGGCATCGGGTCGAGCTCTTTACCGGCGACTACTATACGGGGGACCCCGACTTCGAGCCCATCGCCTGGAGCGTCCACGACCCCCGCCGCGGGACGTTCTGGGGCCACGCCGCGCCGGTCAGCTGGTTCGAGGAGGCGACCACGGTCCTGAACCTCAGCGGGCAGGTCGTCGACACCTCCAAAGCCCGATTGGCCGAGCGGCCGCAGACGGTCACCTAGGGACGCGACGGTGCGGAGCGGGTTGGTCCCGGGGAAGACCGGCGAGGTCGAGATCACGGTGACCGGAGCGATGGTCGCGCAGTTTGACGAACTGGGGTTGGTTCACCCCGTGTACGCTACATGGACGCTGGTGAAGCACATGGAAGAGGCGAGCCGGAAGGTGCTCCTCCCCTTTCTCGAGGACGACGAAGATGCGGTCGGCCATGCCGTGAACGTCGTGCATCTCGCGCCGACCCCGGTGGGCATGCGGGTTCGCGTCCGCGCGGTCCTCGAGCGGGTGGACGGCCGCCGGATCCACTGCCGGCTCGAAGCGTCCAACGAGCGGGAACGCATCGGCGAAGGCACCACGATCCAGATCGTCGTCTCCCGCGCCCGCCTGCGCGAGCAATTCCTCGCCCTCGGAGCGCTGTAAGCCGCGGGCGCGCGGCCCCGCGGCGCCGCTCGGGGCCGCCGGGCTACGGGCCGAGGGGGAGAGGAAAGAGGTTGAACGGATTCCCCCCCGGCTGGGGAGGGTGCTGCTGGTTGGTGCCCTGGCCGAGCTGCGGGATACCGGCCGGAGAGAACTTAGGATCATCGAACGTGCCCCGGAGGGTAAACGCCACGCGCGCACTGAAGGTCCCCCCCGACTGGGTCAGCGCGCCGCCAAGGTTGCCCAGGAGCGACAGCGGATTGCCCGGCTGCTCTTGGGGTGAAGCCGACCTGATGCCCTTCAGCAAGCCCGTGCCGGTGTAGTCCAACGTCCGGTCGAACCCGCAGCTGCCCTGCGCGTTCGCTTCCAGATCGTCGGCATCCAATCTGAGCGCATCGCTGTACACCCGCCGCTGCCTGATGCGGAAATCGCCCCCGAAGGACTGAAACTTGGTCGGGCCGGCGGGGATGTTCAACTGCACGACCCGGGCCAGCGACACGAGCGTGTTTCGCATGTCGAGGCCGGGGAGGGTGCCGTTCCGCACGGCGAACGTGCCGGTGCCCGTGAGCGACCCCAGCGGGTCTCCCCCGAACGCCGTCGCCAACCGGCCGTCGGCCTCCAGCGTCCCCGTGATCTTTTGCTTGCCGCCGGGCGCCACGGCCGTCATCATCCGGCCGACGTCCACCCCCCGCACCTGCGCGGTCAGCAGGGCCGGCTGGGGCGCTGCCGCATACTCCACCGCGGCGGTCCCCCGAATGGTTCCCCCGTACAACGCCAGGGTGTACGAATCCACCGCAACCCGGTCCGGGTACACGCTCATCCGAACGGTCGCCGCCCCCGCCTCCAGCGGCCGGGCCAGGAGCCTGCCGACCTTGAGGGTGCCCGTTGCCAGCCGCCGCCCCTGTCCCTTGGCTCCTCCCTGGGATGCCGCGCCGCCGATCCCGCCGGACCCTCCGGCCGCCACCGCCCCCAGGCTGCCGGCGTCGATCTCCGGAATGGTGATGTTGAAGTCGGCGGACGGGTCCCGGAGCGATGTCACGCTGAACGCACCCTCCGCGCGCAGCGTATCGAGCGACGCCGCGAAGGTGCCCTTGACCCTGCCTTGTCGGAGGGTGAAGCTCCCCTTCTGGATCACCAGCGGCCGGGACAGGCCCGAGGTCGCCACCGTGATCCCGCGCAGGTCCCCGGTGACCTCCATTCTGGTCATCCAGTCCGGCGCGCTCACATCGAGGCCGCGGACCCTGGCGTTTACCCCGGCGATCGCCGACGACGGAATCACACGCCCGCTGCCCGGGTCGACGATCCCGGACGTGATCTCCATGTTCCGGATCGTCACCGAATCGATCCGGCTGAGCGAGAACGCGGGAGATTTGGCGGGGCCCGTCGCCGGCGCGATCGCGACTTTCCTCGACGGCGTGGCGAGGTCGTAGTTGGTCCGTCCCCCCGGGATTTCGAGGAGGTTGACCCGGACCCCGGTGAGCGACACGTAGGTCACATCCAGCCTGCGTGCGAGCAGACTCCCCAGCGCGGTGCCAACGTCGAGCGACTTCACGACCAGGGTGTCCCCTGCGGGGAAGCCGGCGGGATGCCGCACCCGGAGGTTCACCGCCTGCAGGTGGACCGCGGGCCATAGACGCAGCCGGAGCGCGCTGATCTCCACCTTGCGCCCGGTGCCGTCTTCCACGAGGCGGACGATCAGGGGGCGGAAGCGGTCGACCGGCACGACGAACGGCACCAGCAGCGCCGCCACGATCAGCAGCAGCACGCCTGCGCCGATGCGTCCCCACGGTGACCGGTGCCGGACGGCTGTCATGATGCGATAGGGACCTCCCCCTTGCGCTCGTCTAGCCAGCGCCCGTCTCCGCATGGTAGTACCCAGCTGGCGCGCGCGCAAGCCATGGGATGCCTTGACTTTCGAGGCGGCGGTCTGGTAGGGTGGTCGCGTGATGGTAATGAATATCACATGATAGAAAACCGCGAATAACGAGGGCGCACGGCGGGATCCAATGAGGGAGTGTGGGGCTTCAATGTCGCTTCGCGTAACCAGCCGCACGATGCTTGGCCTCGGAATTTTGATGGTGCTCGGGGCGCCGGTCGCTTCCGGCGCGGCCGCGGCGCCTTCCAGGG
>VBAO01000153.1 GCA_005883865.1 Candidatus Segetimicrobium genomatis | reverse complement strand
GTTCGGGCGGCCGGCCCACGCCGACGGGTTCATGATCGTCGGCGACGCGGCCGGCCAGGTCAAGGCGACGTCCGGCGGGGGCATCTACTACGCCATGATCGCGGGCCGCATCGCCGGCGAGGTGGCGCCGCGCTACGTCGGCGGCGACCGGCGGGCCGCGGCGTTGTACGAACGGCGATGGCGGGCACGGTTCGGGCGCGAGGTCGCGTTCACCGCCTTCGGCCGGCGGGCGATCAATCGCCTGTCGGATGCCGACCTTGACATCCTCCTCCGCGTGATCGCGGAAAGCCCGCAGATTCGCAGCAGCCTCGAGCGCGCCGGCGACACCCAGTTCCAGTCACGCCTCTTCCTGCCGCTCCTCCGCATCGCGTGGACGGCGGGGCTGCGGCAGCCCGCGTTCATCCCGGTCGTCATTAAAGCGCTTGCCGGTGGTATGGTGGCGCAACTGTGACCGCGCCGCCGTGTGGGAGAGGATAACTACCCAGAGACACGAATCCACTCCCATGCGGATCATCGCTGATCTTCATCTCCACAGCAAGTTCAGCCGCGCCACAAGCCGAGAGATGGACGTCGAGACCCTCGCCCGATGGTGCGGTCTCAAAGGCATCACCGTGGTGGGCACCGGGGACTTCACGCATCCCGTGTGGCTGCGCGAGCTCCGGGCGAAGCTCCGCCCCAACGGGAAGGGGCTGTACACGCACGGCTCGCAGCATTTCATGCTCAGCACCGAGGTCAGCGGCATCTACCCGCAGAGTGGCCGGCTGCGGAAGATCCACACCATCCTGCTGGCCCCCAGCTTCGAGGTCGTCGATCGCGTCAACGCCGTGCTCAGTCGCTTCGGGAGCCTCATGGCCGACGGGCGGCCGACGCTCTCGCTGCCGTGCGACAAACTGGTGGAGTACGTGATGGAGATCTCGCCGGAGTGCATGGCGATCCCCGCCCACGTCTGGACGCCGTGGTTCTCCCTCTACGGGAGCAACTCCGGATTCGACTCGCTCCGGGAGTGCTTCGGCGATCAGACGCGCCACATCCACGCGGTGGAGACCGGGCTGAGCAGTGACCCGCCCATGAACTGGCGGATCGCCGAGCTGGACTCGGTGATGCTGGTGAGCAACTCGGACGCGCACTCGGCACCGAAGCTGGGGCGGGAGGCGAACGTGTTCGACTGCGCGCTCGACTACGGCGAGATCCTCGGCGCGCTCCGGCGGCGCGACCGATCGAAGTTCCTGTTCACGATCGAGTTCTTCCCCGAGGAGGGGAAGTATCACTTCGACGGGCACCGGGCGTGCAATCAGCGGCTCTCGCCGAAGGAGACCCGCGCCGCCCGCGGCGTCTGCCCGGCCTGCGGGAAGCCGCTGACGGTGGGCGTGATGTCCCGCGTTGAGGCGCTCGCCAGCCGCGAGGACGGAGCCGGTCCTACCCGGGTGCCGTTCCGCCATCTGATCCCGCTCGAGGAGATCATCGCGGAGGCGCTCGGGACCCAGCCCGGCGGCAGCGCGGTGCGCGAGGAGTATCTTGCGCTCACCTCCGCGCTCGCGAACGAGTTTGCCATCCTCATGGATGTCCCGCTCGATGAAATCGCCCGGCACACCCGTCCCCGGGTCGTCGAGGGAATACGGAGGGTGCGCGAGGGACGGGTGCAGATCCGTCCCGGGTACGACGGGGTCTTCGGCGAGATCCACCTCTTCGGCGGGGCGGCGGAGGAGCGCCGGGTGGAGGACCGGCAAGCGGCGCAGACCACCCTGTTCTGATCCCCCGCCGCGCTCGCCCGCGCACGGCCGGCCGCACCGCACGCGTTGCGCGGCCGGGGGTGGTCCTGCGCCCGGGCAAGGACGCGCGGCTCCGAGCCGGCCACTTGTGGGTCTACCGGACCGAGATCGCCCGGCTCGACGGCGCGCCCCAGGACGGGGAGGCGGTGCTGGTGCGCGCCGCGTCCGGCCGGCCCCTCGGGATGGGCCTGCTCAATACGCGCTCGGTGATCGCGGTGCGCCTGCTCGCCGCCGAGGAGCGCGAGATCGATGAACGGTTCTTTCGGGATCGCCTGGAAAGCGCCTTGTCGCTGCGCGCCCGCCTCCCCCCTCCCGCCACCGCGGCGAGCGCCCGCCGGCTCGTGTACAGCGAAGGAGATTATCTTCCCGGGCTGATCGTCGACCGGTACGGGGATGTCCTGGTCATCCAGACCCTCACCCTTGGCATGGACCGGCGGAAGGAGCTGCTCGTCCGCCTCCTCATGGAGATGGTGCAGCCGCGCGGAATCTACGCCCGCAACGACCCGGCCGTTCGCCGGCTCGAGGGGCTCCCCCGAGAGACGGGCTGGCTCGCGGGGGACGGGCCGGCCCAGGTGGACATCGAGGAGGACGAGTCCCGGTTCGCGGTGGATGTCGCCCAAGGCCAAAAGACGGGGTTCTTTCTCGACCAGCGCGAGAATCGGACGCGGGTCGCCGATCTCGCCTCCGGCGCCCGTGTCCTGGACTGTTTCGCCTACACGGGGGCCTGGAGCATCCGGGCCGTCCGGCGCGGCGCCGTTTCCGCGACCGGCCTCGAGATCTCGGAAGCCGCAGTGGCGCTCGCGGAGCAGAACGCATCGCAGAACGCCTGCGGCGACCGGTGCCGCTGGCTTCGAGAGAACGCCTTCGATGGGCTGCGGCGGCTGGCGGCGGCCGGCCCCGCGTTCGACGTGGCGATCCTGGATCCCCCGGCCTTCGTGAAGACGCGGTCCGCCCTCGCCGCCGGGCTCGCGGGGTACAAGGAGATCAATCTCCGCGCGCTCAAGGTGCTGGGCCCGAACGGCTGGCTCGTGACGTGCTCGTGCTCGTATCACGTAGAGGAAGCCGAGCTGACCGCCGTCGTGCACGAGGCGGCGCGCGATGCGCGGCGGAGGATCAGGATCGTCGAACGCCGGTCCCAGGCGGGGGATCACCCGGTGCACCCCGCGATGCCGGAGACCCGGTACCTGAAGTGCCTGATCGTGGCCGTGGAGTAAGCGGGGCCGGGCTTACAGAAGCCCGCGCTGGAGCGCCTGGACCGCGGCGTGGGCGCGATTGTCCACGCCCAATTTGTTCATCGCCGAGGTGACGTGCGCTTTTACCGTTCGCTCCGCGATGCCCAGCGCGCTGGCAATCTGCTTGTTGGGCAGGCCCTCGGCGATGAGGCGCAGGACCTGCTGTTCGCGATCGCTCAACGGCGAACGGGGGCGCGGGGCGGTCTCCGGGGCTGCCGCCCGGGCGTCGCCCCGCGCGATCGGCTCGAGACAGGCCTGGGTCATGTCCACCACCTGGTCCACCGACATCGCCCGTCCCTCCGCCGTGGCGGCGTCGTACCCGGGGTCGCCCAACTGCCGGCGGGCGCGGGTTCGGAGGTCGGCGTAGGCCCCGGGGTCGTGGTTCCCGGCACCGACCATCTCCCCCGTCCTCTCGCTCCACGTGTCCACGGCGGACAACAGCCGGACGGCCCGCTCATCGTCTCCCCCTTGGGCGCTCAGCAACGCGGTGATCATGACGACGTAGGTCAAGGCTCGGCGGTGGTCGAGTTCGCGCGCCAGCCTCAGGCTCTCGGACGCCAGGGTGGCGGCTCCGGCGCCGTCTCGCCGCTTCAGTTTGATCTGGGCGAGGTTCGCCTTGATGAGCGCCGCGGCCCGCGTGTTGCCGCCTTTGCCGTTGAGGGTGAGGCCTTCGGTGAGCAGCTCCTCCGCGCGGCCGAAGTTTCCAAGGCGCGAGAACGTGCGCCCGAGATGGAGCAGGGCGAACGCCATCCCCCGCGGATCGTCTGCCTGCCGGTACAGCGCCAGGCTCCGCTCCTGCAGGTCCTGCGCCGCGCGCACGTCGCCCTGTAAGCCGGCGGCAACGCCGAGCCGGGAGAGCATGGTGGCCGTCCGGGGCGCATCGTGTTCGTCGGCCAGCGCCAAGGCGTCCTGCAGCAACATCCTAGCCGCCATGTAGTCACCCTGCCACAGCGCCATCGAGCCGGCGCCCGCGAGCGCCTTCGCCCGGAGGTGGGGGGGCGCGCCGGCCGCCCGCGCCAGCGCGTCCTCCACCGCGCCGCGTCCCTCGGGCAGGTAGCCCAGATTCACCCAGAATTCCGCCAGCCCCCCGGCCAGGCGCAGGCCGAGATCTCCGTCGTCCCGCTCGGCCGCCCACCGGAGCGCGGCGCGGAGGTTTTCGTGGTCCGCTTCCAATCGGTGGAACCACTCCGACTCCTGGGGTCCCCAGAACTTCGCCTCCGCCTGCTCGACCAGCGTCGCGAAGTACTCGGCGTGCCGCCGCCGGATGGCGTCGACTTCCCCGTGCTCCCTGAGCCGTTCCAGCGCGTACTCTCGGATCGGTTCCAGCATCCGGTACCGGCCACCCTCGCCGGCCGCGTCGGCCTGCACGAGGCTCTTGTCCACGAGCAACCCGAGGGTCCGCCAGAGGGGCGAGGTCAGGTGCGGGTCCTGGATCAGCGCTTCCGCCGCGTCCAGCGTCCACCCCCCGACGAACACGCCCAGCTTCCGGAAGACCGCCGGCTCCTCCCCGCTCAGCAGGCCATAGCTCCATTCGATCGCTTCGCGGAGCGTGTGGTGCCGCGCCGGGACGTCCCGCGCGCCTTCTGTGGAGAGCAATTCCTGCCCCCGCAGGCGCGACAGCATCGCGGCCGGCGGCAGCGCGTTGCTGCGGGCCGCGGCGATCCGGATCGCGAGGGGGATCCCGTCGAGCCGGTGCAGGAGCTCGACGAGCGCGCGTGCATCCTCGGGCGTCAGCGCAAAATCCGGCT
>VBAO01000152.1 GCA_005883865.1 Candidatus Segetimicrobium genomatis | reverse complement strand
CTGGCCTGGCAAGCTGTCTACGCCCGGTACGGCATGGAGTTCCCGGTCGCCTCCTGGCTCCAGAACGTCGGACGGAACGACCGCCCGTGGGACCCGCTCGCCTCGTTCCGCGCGCCCGGGAGTCCCGCCGCTCCCGACGCCGTCGCCGCCCTCTGGCGGGAGCGGGCCGACGCCTTGATGGCCGCCTCCTTCACGCCGCTCCCCGGCGTCACACCACTCCTCTCGGCGCTGAGGCAGCGGGGGATCCGCACCGCGGTGGCGTCGTCGTCCCGGGGCGCCTGGATCCAGAAGGTGCTGGCCGAGCTGGGCCTGGAGCGCCAGTTCGATGCGACCGCGGGGGGCGACGAGGTCCGGCGCGCGAAGCCCGAGCCCGACGTCTACCTGCTCGCCGCCCGCCGTCTCGGGGCGGCGCCGGAGGCCTAGATGGACTTCTCCGCCGCCGACCTCGTGGTCGGAAGCCTCGATGAGGTCAGGACGGACACGATCGCGACCCTCGGACCGGCGAAGGCGTAGCCTCGCGCTGCGTCGAACCCCGGCCTCATGAGGATCGCGACTCTGCTGCCGAGCGCCACCGAGATCGTGTGCGCGCTCGGAGGCGCCGGCGACGTCGTCGGCGTCACCCATGAGTGCGACTTCCCGCCGGACGTCCGCGGGCGTCCGGTGATCGTTCGGGGGAAGATCGACGCCGCGCGGCTCTCGAGCATGGAGATCAATGCGCGGGTGGAGGCCTCGCTCGCGCAGGGAGAAGGCCTCTACGCCATCGACTTCCAGGCGCTCCACGCCCTCCGCCCGGACCTGCTGATCACCCAGGACCTCTGTGAGGTCTGCGCCCTTCCGGGAACGGATGTCGAGGCCGCCATCGCCACGCTGCCCTCGCCCCCGAAGGTGTTGCGGCTCCATCCCCACACGCTCTCCGACATCCTCGCGGATATCGTCGCGGTCGGGGCGGTGACGGGGCGCGAGGCGGAGGCGTCGACGCTCGTGGCCCGCCTCAGGACGCGGATCGCCCGCGTCGCACGCGCGGTGCGCGGACGGCCGCGCCCCCGGGTCGTCTGCCTCGAGTGGGTCGACCCGCCGTTCTGCGGCGGGCACTGGATGCCCGAGGTCGTGCGGCTCGCGGGAGGGCGCGAGATGATCGGCCGCCCAGGCCGGCCGTCGTTCCGAATCGAGTGGCCACAGATCGCCGCCGCAGAGCCCGATGCCGTGGTGCTCGTCCTGTGCGGGTTCGACGTCGCGCGGACCCGGCGGGAAGCCGAGGGGCTCGCCTCCCGCGCCGAGTGGCGGGCGCTCGCCTCCGTCCGGACGGGCCGCGTCTACGCGACCGACGCCAGCAGCTTCTTCAGCCGCTCCGGTCCCCGGATCGTGGACGGGCTCGAGATCATGGCGGCGATGCTGCATCCCGACGCGGCATCGTGGCCGACCCCGCCCGGCTCGTGGGCCCGCCTGGGCGCCGCCAGGGCCCCGGCGACACGGCCCTGAAGAACGGGAAATGAACGGAATCTCTCGTTTGACCAGGGAGGCGTGCTGAGATGACGGGATACCTCGAGGGCAAGGTCGCGATCGTGACGGGGGCCGGCCGCGGCATCGGCCGGGCGATCGCCGAACGGCTGGCCCGTGACGGCGCGGCCGTGGTGGCGGCCGACCGGGACGAGGACACGGCCCAGGGCACCGCCCGCGCCCTCGCGTCGGCAGGCCGGCGCAGCTTGGCGGTCACAGCGGATGTGGGGACCACCGAGGGACGCCGGCGCCTCATCGAGGCGGCGGTCGAGACGTTTCACCGCCTCGACATCCTCATCAACAACGCCGGCATCGTTCATGCCCACCGCCCCGAGGCCGTGACGGAGGCGGAGTGGGACGCGATCATGAACGTCAACTGCAAGGCCGTGTTCTTCGCCTGCGTCGCGGCCCGGCCGCACCTCGCGAGGGCCGGGGGCGGGCGCATCGTCAACCTCGCGTCCATCGCCGGGAAGATCGCCACGCCCTGGTGGGCGCCGTACGGGGTGGCGGATTCACGTCAACTGCGTCTGCCCCGCGCCGATCGACACCCCGATGTGGCGCCAGGTCGACTACGAGGAGGGTCCGCAGGCGATCGGCTTCGCCCCGGGAGCGTACACGAAAAAACGGCTCGAGAACACCCCGCTCGGCCGGCTCGGGCAGCCGGACGATGTGGCGGGCGTCGTGGCGTTCCTCTGCTCCCCCGATTCAGGGTACATGACCGGTCAGGCGATCAACGTCACCGGCGGGATGGTCACCCACTGACGCGCCCGGGGCGGGGGGTCGGTGTTCCTACCTGAAGAGCGGGCTGGCGCGGGCCAGCGCCGCGTAGTCCAGCCGCCAGTCCAGCCCGTTGAAGCGCACCGCGACGTGCATCTGGACGGTGCTCGTCCGGCCGCCTCGGGTGCCAACGGCCGCGGTGAAGGCCGCCTCGGCGGTGTTGCCGTTGATCGAGACGCGCATCCCGGTCAGGGAGAACGCGACGATCTCCGACCGTAGAAACGGGGCGGGCCAGTCCGGCGGGAGGTTGTAGCTGAACCGTTCCACCCACGCCTGGGCGCCGGCGGCGGAGGCGTGGGCGAATCCGTCGTAGACCTGGGTGATGGCGTTGTCAATGAGTGCGCCGCAGTGCCAGGGCGGCACATCGGGGAACCCGGCCGCGGTCGCGGCCGCGCAGGCGATCAGCACAGCTCCCGCTGCCGCGGTGATGCCAAACGCTCTCTGTCCAATGCGCGTCCCCATGCCCGGCCTCCGAGTATCGATCCTCCTTTCCTAGGATAGCGCAATTCCTTCAAACCGAGGCCGGCGCTCATTCATCTCCAAACGCTATCCTTCCGAAGAGGCCGTTGCCCTCGCCATTGATCCCCGCGGTGAAGAAGAGCTCGTTGGTGTCACCGGCCAATTCGCCGTTCCCAAACGTCAGCCCCCAGAGGCCATCGATCGTGATGGGGCTGCCGTGCTCATCTGCGAGTTGACCGCGGAACGCTCCTGTCCTCGGATCGAAGGCATTGATGCGGCCGTCGCCGAAATTGCCGATCAGCAGGCTGTTGCTGAAGGGCCCGAAATCGGCAGGGGCGACAGCCAACCCCCACGGCGAGTTGAGTGTTCCCGCAGAGGCAAATCGGCCGAGCAAGGTTCCCGTGGTGCTGAAGACAGCCACGAACCCGTTGCCTGGGCCCTCTTGATCGTCATGCTTCCCTGGTTTCTGCAGGGCATACGTGACAAAGAGCCTGCCCTCGATGTTGCGGATGCCGAAGGGCGCGAAGCATTGACCTGAGAGCGGACAATCACTCGCCAGCCTCGCGTCGGTGAACGACGCGATGAGGTGGAACTCCTCATCGAACATCTCGATCGTTCCGAAGCGGAAATTGGTCGCGTAGATGAAATTTCGATGATCGTGGCTGCCGATGGCCAAGCCTTTGTAGACGGCGCCTGGACCCACGGCAGAGCGATCCACGGCGAGGATGGCGTGCGTCGGGTCAACGTTTCGGTTCCACCCGCTGATGGTGCCGTCCTCGGTGGCGAAGATAAACGAGGCCGGACCGGACTTCCCGGCCTGCGAGACCTGGAACCCGGACGTTCCATTGAACACGACGCCCGTCGGCGCCGCCGTGACCGTCGCGCCCGCCGGAGGCGGGATCGTCACGACGAGCGGGGAGCCCTGGCTCGGAAATGGCTCTCCGTTGCCCCGGAGAACTGATGCCAACCCGGTGCCGTTGTCTGAGATCCAAAACGGACCCTCGGGGGCAACGGCGATGCCCCACGGATTGGTCAAGACGGGATTGGTTTGCCGGGCGAGGTTCGGTATGTCAGAAGCGAGATTACGCTGTTGATACCCCCCGGCAGCATGGACGGCAAGGGGCGTCACCGGCGCCATCGCTACCAGCGCCATCAATGCAAGCATCCCCCTGCGGGCAGCTCTCGAGACATCTCGCATGATCTCCCCTCCTCTGGTGCTGGTGGCCAAACATTTCGAGGTACTCCTTGAGGAGCTGAGGTTACCTCAGTGGAATCACGGGCTGATCGTTATTCGGTAACTGTATTGTCACCAGCCCCGGTCGGAGGGCCGAGCACATCACTCCGGCGTTCCACCTGCGAGACCGGCTAATGTGAACGGACGTTCAGCGCACACCCGCTCGCATGGTCTCAGGAGCCGGCATGGTTGGGCATATTAAGTGTAAGGCACGATCCCACCAGCAATGCACCCTGAGCCTGCGGAACGAAGGGGGGCCTTCGTCAAAATGCGCTGGGCTATGTGCCGCCACCGTTGGACCATTCGAGGCGTCGGCGCCATGCTCGCCGTCCTTCTGTGCGTCGGTGTAATGAAAACCGCCGCCGATGCACGGGAGGGCCCGTGGGAGCCGGCATCCCTCCAAGACGGCATCACAGCGTACCGCGACGGAGATCCGTTGCGCGCGCTCGCCGCCTTCTCGAGGCTGGCGCTTGTCCGTCCCCAGTCGGCCGCCCCGGTGATCTGGGCGGGTGTGGCGGCGATGGGGGCCGGGAGGATGGAGGAGGCGGAAACCTACTTCCACGAGGGGCTCCGCCGTCCGCATGGGGCGCGTCAGGAGCGGATCATCCGCGGGTGGCTGGCGCGCCTGGACTTCCTTCGGGAGCAGGCGGAAGCCGAGCGGCCCACGCCGATCCCACACCCGGACGCGAACTCGATCGCGGCGCTGGCGCGCGCGTCCAATCCGGCGCTGACCTCTCAAGAGGCGATCTGGATGGGCGAGCACGTCGTCGCCGCCGCCCGGCAGGCCGGCCTGGATCCTTTCTTCTTCGCCGCCGTCGTGTACATCGAGAGCGGCTTCCACCCCGGGGTGAGAAGCCGGGCGGGCGCCATTGGGCTGGGGCAACTCAGTTCGCAAACGGCGCGCTCCGCGGGCGTGGACCGGCACGACCCGTGGGGCAACCTGCTCGGCGCCGCAATGACGCTCAAGGTCTACTACGTCAGGTTCGGAGACTGGAGCCTTGCGCTGGCGGCCTACAATGCGGGCCCGGGAGCCGTGCGCCGGTATCGCGGCATCCCCCCGTATGCTGAGACCCGGTGGTACGTGGCCGCCGTCTGGGCCGTCTACCGCCGGATCAGTCCGACCGGTTAGGACAGAGCCTCACCAGTTCGAGGCTCAGCGGGGGCAAGGATCCTCGACTGTGCGGTCGCCGCTCGGAAGGGCGCGAGGAGGGTGTCCACGGCCCGGCGGAGCATCAGCGTGTACCGGTCCACATCGTAGCACCAATCCGACGGGAGGCGCGCGTAAGCGGCCGCGCGCTCCGCGGGGATCTTGGCGGCGGCGTTCGTGATGATGTATTCGATCATCTCCCCCGGGTGCAGCGTGACGCCGGCGTGGACCAGCTGGTGGGCGGCCACGGCCTGGGGAATCCCCCGCTCGTACTCCCGGGGGTCCTGGGAGAGCACGGTCCGGATCACCAGCTCCTCCGCGCGGACCTCGTGCTGGCGCAGCCGGACGATCTGCTCGGCCAGGAGGGCTTCGAGCGCCGGGAAGCGCGCGCGGGCTTCTGCGAGGGTCCCGGCCTCGAACAGGACGTCCAGCATCCGGCGCTGCATCGCCGCGACGATCGACGGAGTATCCCCCCGCCGCAGCTCGATACCCCGAACCTTCTCCGTGCCGTCCTCGAACACCCCGAAGTAGCGGTTGGGGACGCCGACGAGCGGGTGGGTGCGGGACGGCACGAACGCGATCCACCGGTACACGCCCTCGACCGCGATGGGGAGGTCCGTCGCCCGAACGATCGCCTGGGCGAGCGCTTCGTAGTCCGCGCGCGTGGCCCCGGGCCGCGTGAGCCAGACCGAGTCGACGAGCGCGTGCAGCATCGTGTACCCCTGTGATTCCGCCACGTCCTTTGCGCGCAGGAGCATCTCCCGGCCGAGCGCGGTCGTGCATTCGTGGGCCTCGATCTGGCCGAACCGCGCGTTCTTATAGCCTTGATAGCCAAAACTCACCACGCCTATCCATTTGAGCGCCGTCTGCCGCATGTCGTACAGGTGGCGCTCCGCGCCGGCCGTCGCCGCCCGGCGGGCTTTGTAGTACGCGCGGCGCTCGAGCACGCGCTCGAGCACGCGGGGGGTGAGCCCCCGCCGCCGCTGGCAGAGGTGGTGCGGGACGCCCGGGACCCGGGCGTCCGGGACCTCCCGGCAGCAGGCGCAGTTGACGGTCTCCTGGGAGATATTGAAGCGGTTCATCATCGCCGGGTACATCGCCGCGAAGTCCAGCTCGCCGACCTGCTCGAACGCGCCGATGAGCGGGGTGTACGTGAGCCCGCCCCGGTCGGTGAGGAGCAGGTCGCTGCCCGACTTGAACGCCTCGGGGCGCGATTTCCGCCAGGGGATCAGGATGCCGTCCTGATAGGCCTGATCGAGCTGCATCGAGGTGATCGCGGTCCCGACGCTCGTCCGGGCCATGTGCTGCACGGGGATCCGGCTCAACCGCGCCAGCTCCAGCAGCCCGGGCAGCTCCGCTTCTTCGTAGGCAAAGGAGTTGGCGGCGTCGAGGTGCCACCGGCCCCGCAGGTAGGAGCCGCCGGCGGTGTACACGATCTGGCCGTACGTCACGTACGAGCGCGGGCGGCGCGTCCGCATCCCTGTCCCGCCATCGCGGTTCAGCGCCAGGGGGCGGCCGCACGCGGCCGCGAGGCGCCGCAGCCTCGGGAAGAGGAACGAATCCCCCCACTCGGTGAGGATGACGTCCGGATCGTACCGGCGAATCCACCGGTCGAGGGCCTCGAGGAGGTCCGCCGGCGTGTCGCCCGTGAGGGTGCTCGCTTCACCGTCCACGGCGACGTGAAGGGCCGCCCGGCGCCCGTGGTTTGGGTTGGCGGGGTCGCCGTCGCACCGCAGGCGGAGGACCCCAAGCGGCGGCGCAGTGTACTCCCGCTCCCAGGGGCACTCGAGGGGCGCGATCCGGCGGATCGTGCCCTGCGGCGTCGTTTCGACCTCGCACCGCCCGAGCGGGAAGAGCCGGTGTTCATACAGGTACATCTGCGCAAGCGCGATATCGCAGTTGTAGAACACGAGGCCGCAGATCCCCGCGAGCCGGGCGACGACGCGGGAGAAGGCCATCGGATCGGCGACCGCGACTTCCACGACCTCGATCTCTCCCCGCAGCAGGTCGCGCCGCGCCGTGAGCCGGGTGGCCGTCGGCGTCCGGATGCCGTGGAGCAGCGCCTCGGCCTGCGCGCGGGCGCGGCGGTCCCCACAATAGTACAGGCGGGGCGTCCATGGGTGCACGAGCCGCAGCCGGGCGCCGTCGAGGAGGAGCC
>VBAO01000151.1 GCA_005883865.1 Candidatus Segetimicrobium genomatis | reverse complement strand
CGAAGCTGCAGCCGATGCCGAAGACCACGTCGCAGCGCTGGAGGAAGTGGTGCACCGGTTTGGGAATCGACCGGCCCCCCGAGCCGAGCGAGAGCGGATGGGTCTCGGGGAAGGCGCTCTTCCCCTCGAGGCTCGTGGTCACCGGCGCGCCGAGCCACTCGGCGAGATCCCGGAGCGCCCCCCACGCCCGCGCGTAGTGGACCCCCTGGCCCGCATAGACGACCGGCTGCCGCGCGCCCACCAGCACCTCCGCGACCTCGTCGACGGCCCGGGGATCGGGAGCGGTGCGAGACGCGGCCACCGGGCGGTAGACCAGCGGGTCGGCGATCTCTTCGACCAGGACGTCCGCCGGGAACTCGACGAGGGCGGGGCGCGGGCGCCCGTTCCGGACCTGGGTGAACGCCCGGCGCATCGCCGCCGGCGCCTCCGCCGGCAGCACCACCTGCTCCGCCCACTTGGTGATGTGGCGGTAGTTCAGGGCGGAGTTGAAATTCGGCGGGATGTTCGTGAGGCGGCGCGGGTATCCCGCCGGCAGCACCACGATCGGCACGGAGTCCCCGTACGCCTGGGCGACGCCGCCGAAGGCGTTCTCCGCGCCCGGACCCTGCTGCATCGCGAAGATCCCGATGTGGCGGCCCGATGAGATCCGGCTCACCGCGTCGGCCATGTGCAGCCCGGTGCGCTCCTGCCGGACGATGATGGTGCGGATATCCGCCATGGCCGCCGCTTCGATGATGGGGTTCACAGGATAGCCGATCAGAAACTCGACGCCCTCGCGCTTCAGGATCTCCGCCACCGCCGCGGCCACCTTCACAGTCAGCGCCTCCCCGTGTCACGCTCGAGATCGATCAGACCGGCACGCGCGTGCCGCCCACCGACGGCCCAGGTGTTCCACCCCTACGCCCGATCACCTCCCTACCCGATCGCCAGGGCCGCCACCCCCACCACCATCGTCCCGGCCGCCGCGAGCCGGCGGGGGGCGTCGCCTTCCGCGAGGAGGCGGGCCCCCATCACGGTCCCCACCAGGATGCTGATCTCCCGCGCGGGCGCGACGTAGCTGACAGGCGTAAACACCAGCGCGGTCAGGACGAGGATGTAGGACAGCGGGGTCAGCGCCGCCACCACGAGCACCTCGCGGCGATGCGCCCCCCACAACCGGCGGACGTCGTCGAACCGCCCGAGCGCCACCGGCGTGAGGATCAGGACCCGGCCCAGGTTGCCGCACCAGTCGAACAGCAGGGGGGGGATCCCGAGGGCGCTCACCGCGCGCTTGTCCCACAGCGTATACGCGGCAATGATCGCGCCCGTCAGCAACGCGAAGGCGGCGGCCCGGCGCGCCCCGGCCTGCCGCAGGCCCGCCGGGGTGCCGGTGAGCAGGAAGATCCCCAGTCCGATCAGCAGCGTGCCGGCCATGGCCACGGGCGTCGGGCGCTCGCCGAACACCAGGATCGCCGCGGCGCTCGACAGCATCGGACCCGTCCCGCGGGCCAGGGGGTAGACCAGCGAGAGATCCCCGGCCCGATATCCGTGCTGGAGCGCGAGAAAGTACGCCACGTGGAGGACCGACGTGCCGCCGAGGAACACCACCTGAATCGCGCCGATGTGGGGCCGCTCGAGGAGGACGACCCCGGCGGCCAGGGGCCCGTAGATGCACAATGCGACAACGCCGAACAGCCAGACGAACGCGGGGCCGCCGCCCACACGCTTCGCCAGCAGGTTCCAGGTGGCGTGGCTGAACGCCGCCACGAGCACGAGGCCGAAGGCCGCCGGGGTCATGCCGCGACGCTAGCCATGCGCGCCCCTCCACGCCAGGCGCAGATAGTCCTCGCGGATCAGCGCGAACACGTGCCGGTCCTGCGGCCGGCCGCCGGTGCCGGCCCGGAATCGCCGGAGCGTTCCCTCCAGGACAAAGCCGAGCCGCTCGGTCACCCTGCGGCTGCGGACGTTCTGGGGATCGACATAGATCTCCACCCGGTTGGCCCCCAGGCGGTCGAACGCGAGGCGCACCAGCAGTTGGACGGCCTCGGTGACATAGCCGCGTCCTTCCGCCGTCGCTCGAATCCAGTACCCGATCTCGAAGATCCGGAGGGCCCAGTTGATCCGGTGGAGACCGCTGCCCCCGAGATACCGGCCGGTCGTCCGGTCGAAGATCCCGACCGTGAGGTCCTCGCGGCGCGTCCAGCTCGCGCGCATCCGGTCGATGACGGCGCGCTCGTCGTCGGCGGATCGGAGGTCGTGGACCCACGGCATCCAGGGCGATAGATGTCGCCGGGACTCCTCCACGGCGTCCCACACGGCGGGGGCGTCCTCCGGCCGCAGGGGCCGGAGGAGGACGCGCGGGCCGCACACTTCATCGGGAATCTCGATCGGTTCGCCGGGGGGCATCGCCATCACAGGGCGATGGTCTTGCCATCTTCGGCAAATTCGCCGCCGAGCGAGCCCACCCGAGCCAGCATCTCGTCGCTCATGTGCGTGACCACCAGCCGCTTGGGCGCGAGCTCACCCAGATGGGCGATCAGCGTCTGATAGTCCAGGTGGAGCTTCATCTTCTTGTCGAAGGTGTAGGCCTCCGCGATGAACACGTCCGCGTACCTGGCGACCGGGAGCAGGGATGGGGTCCACGCCGTGTCCCCAGAATACGCAATGACTCGACCGTCGCACTCGATCCGGAGGGCGAGCGGCGGGTCCCCGGAGGGGTGCTCGACCACGTAGGGAGTCACCCTGACCCCGTCGATCTCCCGGGGCCGTTCCGGCACCAACTCGACGATCTCCAGCGGAAATGCCCGAGGCGTGCGCGAGGACTCGGGAAACATCAGCTCCATGGCGTTGGTGACTCGCTTCGTCGTCCCGGGCGGGCCCGCGATGAGCAGGCGGCGCGTGCGCCTGGCGACAAACTGCGCATCGAGAACGAGAAACGGGATCCCGCCGAAGTGGTCCCCGTGCAGGTGGCTGACCAGGATCGAGTCGATCTCGCCGGAACTCACGCCGAACCGCTTCATGGCGACCAGCGAGGAGGCCCCACAGTCGATCAGAAATCGGGCGGCGTCCGACCGCACGTAGATGCAGGTCTGGAATCGCCCTCCGCTCCCGAAGGCGTCCCCGCTCCCCAGGAATTGCACGGTCACCTGCCCCATGCGACCCTCACGCCGAGAGGACCTCGGCCTCGCCCGCCGTCACGCGTTCACCCCGCTGGTTCTCGACCCACACTTCGAGGGCGACGACGCGTCCCCCGCGGCCGGTGTCCCGCACCGACGTGACGGTGCCACGGCAGGTCAGGACATCGCCCGGCCGGACGACGGCGTTGAAGCGCACCCTGAGGCGCCGCACCCCCTCCGGACCCGCCAGCCCGACGAGGAACTGGCCGAGGAAGCCCATGGAGAGCATCCCGTGCGCGATGATCCCGGGCAGGCCGGCGGCCCGGGCCGTCTCCAGGTCGGTGTGGATCAAGTTGTAGTCCCCCGAGGCCCCCGCGTACTTCACGAGCTGGACCTTCGTGATGGGGTCCTTCACCAGCGGCGGCACCGCTTCCCCGGGGACGAGCATCACCGTCGCCACTGGCTGCGCCCTCAGCGGACGATGACGGTGCTGCGGCCGCGGTACAGCAGGGCGCCGTCGAGATCCCGGCCTTCTGTTTCGACCACGACGAAGACCAGGGGGCCGAGGCGGCGCCCCCGGCGCTCGTACACGTCGACGATGCGCCGGACACACGTGACCCGGTCCCCCGCCCGGAGGGGCCGTTCGTACGCGTACTCCTCCTCCCCGTGCAGGACGCGGGCGGGGTCGATCGTCAGCATGGGCACCGCCATCGAAAACGTGGTGGGGAACGTGGGGGGCGCCACCTCGCCGGCCCGAAAGGCGGGGTGGGGATCGCCGATGGCCTCGGCGAACTTGCGGATCGCCCCCCGCTCCACATCGAAGGTCCGAGGCTCGGACGTCGCCCCGATCAGCGAACGGTCAACCGCCATGGTCGGTCCCACCCGCCTTCTCAGTGCCGGCGTGGAAGCGAGGGCGCGCGCCGGTCATGCGCGATCGCCCCTTCGCGACCGGGGCTCGGCGGCCAGCACGGCGAATCCGGACAGTCCAAGCGCGCCGGCGAACGCCCAGAACACCCGCTCGTATCCGCCGAGCCAGGCGAAGAGCAGCGACGCGCCGACGGGGCCCAGGGCGCGGGCTCCGTTGGCCGCGACCGCGATGGCCCCGCCGATGCTGCCGTAGTGACGCGGCCCGAAGGTCTCGGCGACGGTCGTCGCCCGGGCCAGCGTCGCCATCCCGTTGGCGGCGCCCAGGAGGACGATCGCCGGGGCCAACCCCCCCAACTGGACCGCGATCGCCAGGAGCACCATCGCCGCGCCCTGGGTGAGGCAGACCGATGCCGTCACGCCGACCGGACCGAGCCGCGACGCGACCGGGAGATAGAAGATCCGGCCGAGGAGCTGCATGGCGCCCATCCACCCGACCGCGACCGCCGCGAATTGCGCTGGGTACCCACGCTGGGTGAGGTACGGAAGGAGGTGCACCGAGATCGACGTCGTGGTAAACGTGCCGACGGCGAAGACGCCGGCCAGGATCCAGAACACCACGGTCCTCATCGCGGCGTGCAGTGAATGCCCGATGATTGCCGGCCCCGCGGGTCCGCGGTCCGGTGCGCGGCCGGCCCGGGGACGGCGGAGCACCAGTGCGTGGATCGGAACCGTCGTGAGGGCCAAGGTGACGGCCAGCGTCACGGTCGCGGCGCGCCAGCCCTGCCGTCCGAGCAGCCACGCCGCGACCGGCATGAAGATGGTGCTGGCCAGTCCGGCGGCCAGGGTGACGGTCAGGAGCGCCCGATCGCGATGGCTGGCAAACCACTGGACCACCGCGGCGAAGGCGGGCTCGTAC
>VBAO01000150.1 GCA_005883865.1 Candidatus Segetimicrobium genomatis | reverse complement strand
CTCGAGAGGACGACCGCGCTACCGCCTGATGTTCTCCGATGCGTCGGGCCGGTCCGAGCTCAAGATCGTGCAGTGACGGGGCGGGATATCCCTGCCGCTCGCCGGGCTCACCCCGCCCGGCCTGGTTTGCGCGCGGCGCCGGGAGGCGAGGGCATCTATGGGACCTGTAAGGCCCCGCGCGACTACCGCCCGCCTCGGGTTCCGTAATTAGCGTCCCTTTGCTCATCTCAGGTGGATCCTGGGCACCACATTGGCACCATTGTTGCCGCGAATAGGCGGGAGAAGGCGGGACGATGGGGGTTCTCTCAGGCGCCTGGGAACCTTGCTAACAAAGGCTTCCACGACTAGTCGGGACTAGACACCAGTGCGGAGGCCGATAATTCGATTCCCGCCGCCTCCACCAACTTTTTAACGGCGTACTCCTCTGGTCAATGCGCTGAGGCGCCAACCGCGCGAAGGCCTTCCCAAGGCTTCGACACACAGCATCAACCCCGGATCGTTGTCTCGGCGCTCATCAGTCCACACCCGTGCCCGACAGAGAAACCGTCTGCGGGCTTCCGTCCACGCTGTTGGTGACGGAAAGCGTTCCGTTGTAAGGAGCGTCGCTATCAGGCGGCGTGAACACAACTTGGAACGTGCAGCTCTGCCCTGGGGTGAGTGTGCCAGGGCAGTTGTTGGTTTGTGAAAAGGTCCCCGACGTCGGTGAGATGGCAATGACCGTGATATCCACTGCCGCGGCGCTGTCGTTGTAGAGGGTGGCGCTCTTCGGCGCGCTGCTCGTTCCTGGAAAGGTGGGCGGGAAGCTGAGGCTGCTGGGGATGAAGGTGAGGGCGGTCGGCTCGCCTGTGCCGGTCAGCGCAATGCTCTGCTCCGGGCTGCCGACCGAGTTGTCGCTCAGCGTAACCGACCCGGGTCGCGTTCCCGCAACCGTGGGGCTGAAGGTGACGCTGACGGTGCAGCTTTGGCCCGGACCGAGCGTAGCAGGGCAATCGGCGGTCTGGGCGTAATCTCCGTTGCTCGCAATGCTCGTAAAAGTTACCGGACTCCTGCTGACGTTGGTGATGGCGATGGTCTGGGGCGCGCTCGTGAGCCCCACCTCCAGAAGGCCGAAGTCCAGGCTGAGCGGGCGGATGGCCAGGGTGAGCGGGACATAGAACTCAGCGCTGTCCAGAGCCCCCCCACTGATGCCGCCGACTATCAGCACCTGTCCACTGCTCAGCAGGGAGGCGGTGTGATAATAACGCGCATGGTTCAGGTGGGCGATCGCCGTGAACTTGCCCGTCGCTTCGTCGTAGATCTCCGACGTAGCGGTGGGGTAGAAGCAGGATGTGCGTCCACATCCCCTGAACGCCCCACCCGCGGCCAAGAGCACGGTGCCGTCCGCGAGAAGCGTGGAGGTGTGCGCGAAGCGTCCTTGGGTCATACGACCGGTTGCAGTCCATTGATTGGCCGACGGGTCGTAGATTTCGGCCACCGCTAAGGCCACATGAAAGGGGTTACCACCCGTCACCAGCACCTTGCCGTCCCCGAGGAGCGTCGCGGCGTGCAGGAAGCGCCCGTAAGTTGTGCTGGGCGCACTGGTCCAGGCGTCCGTGACAGGATCGTAGAGTTCGCAGGAATTCAGGGTAGAGCCGTTGGACCCACCCACGACCAGAACTTGGCCACTGCCGAGCAGCGTCGCGGTGTGGTACCAGCGGGCTGTCCCGAGGTTCCCGCTGGGCGACCAGGAGTTCGTCGCCGGATCATAGAGCTCGCTTTCGCCCGTGAATGTACTGCAGCCGCTCACCGTGCATCCCCCTGCGACCAGCACCTGGCCGCTCATCAAGAGGGTGGCCGTGTGGAAATACCGTCCCACGACCAGCATGCCCGCGGAGGACCAGGTTCCGGAGGCCGGGTCGTACAATTCAGCACCGGTCAAGACGGACCCGCTGCCGTCGAGTCCCCCCGTGACGAGCACCCTGCCGTCGGGCAACGTGACGGAAGGGAAGCTCTTTCGAGCCTCTGCCATCGATCCCGTCGGCGTCCACTCGCCCGACGATGGGCTGTAGACCTCAGCGGATGAGAGCACGTTCGTGCCGTCCGTACCGCCCGCCACCAGGATATTCCCGTCGTTGAGCGTCGCCTGCGCGCCGAGTTCACGAGCCGCGCTCATGTTTCCCGTGAGTGTCCAGGCACCCTGGACCTGGGCGCGGAGCAGTTGCGTATTCGAGATCAGCAGCATCGCGCCGGCGGCCACACCGACGAGAATTGCGAAACGAGGACTCTTCATGAACGCCCCCCTTGAGGACCTTAACCCCTACGCAGGGGTTTCTGGTGTGGCGTTTTCGACACCTTCAACATAAACAGGGCTCTCTTTCGTGACGATCGTCCACCTTTGGGGGGTCACCGTATTTTGTTGTGGATCCTTGGGCGCCTACATTTAGGCTTGATCGGTGACACAGGCGGCAGCCGGCGTCCGATACTTACGCGGGACTTCAGCATCGCCCATACCGCAATCGGGGGTTTGGATGCGTGACTCAAAGCGCGATCTCGCAGGCTTGGTACTCGGCCCAATCACAGAACCCGAGCTTCCGATAGAGCGGAACCGCCTCGGAATGATTAATAAAGCACACGGCCGCACCGCTTTCCTTGACGCGGCGCGTAGCAAATGCAGACAGAGCGTACCCTAGCCCTTGGCCGCGACAGGAAGGCGCGATCCCGAGTGTAGCGTATCCACCCATCCCATCTTTCGCCAAATACAGCCATTGCGCACCGGGGAACAAGGAGCCGGGACCATCGACCATGGTCGTGCCCAAGATTTCAGCGTTTGACTTGACGCATAGAATTCTTGTGAACTGCCGTCGCTCTAGCAGGTTCGAAAAGTACTCCGCCCAATGAGGGAAGTGCGTGCGTTCGAAGATAAGGATGCGCTCCGCATCTTCCTCTTCGGCGACGGTCAACTGCAGATCTCTCCGGGCAAGATTTCGGTCCAGGTGCGCCGGATACTCATAGCCGGGCAAGTATCGAAACTGATCGACCGTCTTGGTCGACGGCGTGCAGCCCAGCCCGATAAAGAAACGAATAGCGGATGGGAACTCCATAGGTATTCCCTTCCATAGGAGCGGCACCCCGCCAACGATGGCTCGGGTGCATCCCGCCCGACGGAGGCTGTCGAGCGCCGCCAGAAACAACGATCCCCCAATGCCTTGTCTTCGGTGTTCTTTCTCCACGAGGATCGCCGCCACCGACCCCCCGGCCGGCACGGTGCCAACGAAACCGACGACGCGAGCGCGCTCCAAAGCCACGAAGCATGGCGTCTTCCGAGGAAACAGATGGGATAGATGTCTCCGATCAATCCGCCACTTCTGGCCGAAAGTCTTGAGCCACAGCGAGTGCACTTGGCGCTCATGGCGAGACGATTCGTAGTTCGCGATAGACCACACTATTCGCGTACTATGTCGCTCAGCGGAATTCCACGACAGTGTTCGGCCGGATCGTCAACCACAGCCGCTGCTCCGCGCGGCGCACGTATTCACCGTCCCAGCGGTTCAGCATTGAAGTCGTCCGTTCCGCCAGCTGCTTTCCGCCAGCGGTCACCCGGGGCTGCCGCGTGGCATGAAACTCAAGCGTCACACTGTTCCTGTAGACTCGCGAGTCCAGCCGACTGAACACGGCGAAGCGCGCCTGCGCGTCGTTGGCCTTGAGCGCAACGACCGACGTGTGCCTGCACAGCATGTGGTATGCGTAGAGCGGGCCCATGGGAACATACCAGATATCATTGCGCCCACCGATATGCGCGAGGTGGCGTTCGTAAAAGGTGTCCGGTCCGTAATCGAGCATTTGCGGGTGAGATACGAAGCTGTAGATCCCCTGTGCCGCATACACCTCATCGAACTTCGCATTCAGGGCTTTCACGTCGGTCCGTCCTGAGATCCGGACGCCGTCTTCCGTGTTGTAGCCTTTTTGGACGACCTGTGTGTAACGGGCTGCGAACGGGTTCGGATCGTACGTCTGCAGATCAGGCACGAGGTGCGCGTCACCCCGTTCTCCAGGATAGGCGCGGGCGGCCACGCACCCAGCAAGTGCGATCATCCGTTGAGCGAATTTTCGATCGGCGCAGTTGCCACACGGATAGGCCCATGTCCAGACATAGGGTTGCTGCGTGTGGGCCAGTATGTCTCTTCGTGCTCCATGGACCTCGTATCGCGAAAGCGCGGCGATGCAGAAGAGGAGGGATTCCCGAGCGGTGCAGCGGTGGCGTCGTGAATGTGCCCCGAGTTCGTGGCCGTCGGCGACAGCCTTGCGGAGGCGGGGCCACAACCGCCCCATCTCCGGCGCCCCTGTACTGATGAATACAGTCGCTTTGATGTCATAGGCGTCCAAGGTGTCGAGACAGGTGCAAACGTACCGTGTCGTATCGTCGATGCTGTGAGTCACCACGGCACGCGCGTCGTCCAGGTACCGGCTCAGACCTATGAAGTGGATCGGTCCGACCCCGTCCGCCAGTTCGTCGGCGAGAACCCCGAGCCTCGCCAGTGGATCTCCCGGACACTCCAGAATGGGGGAGGGCCGGCGGACGAGGTCCACAACATCCCTCCAACCCAGCCGCGTGTCGACAACGCGACGCAACATTAAACGTCCCCCGTCATTCGGGCCCTGCTCCCCTGAAGAGCTCCAGCCATTGTCACTCAGCGCCACACGAACAGTAGACCATCTCCGAGGATCGTGCAACCGCCAGATTCCTCACAAAGCCGCCTTGGTCCACGAGCGGATGCAAACGTATGTTCTAACTCCAGGCGATGATTGATGGTAGAGCAAGAGCCGAGGATGAGCATGACTCCTTCGCAAAATTGATCTTCGTCCCACGTAGTGCAATCCTGGCTCGTCGCGGTCAGGAAGGCATTTCGGCAACCAAGATCATATAGCTGAGAGCATCCGTCCGATTCCACGACGCTGATCCTCATCGTCCAGCTCGGGCTGCTGATGGTGGCTGGCCGGCTCATGGGCGAACTCATGCAGCGCGCCGGCCAGCCGGCCGTGATGGGCCAGTTGATCGGCGGCGTGCTCCTCGGCCCGTCCGTGCTGGGCGCGGTCTGGCCAACCGCTTATCACGCGATCTTCCCGCAGCAGCGTGAAATGCTCAAGGCCGTTTCAGAGCTCGGGATCGTGATGCTGCTGCTGTTGACCGGAATGGAGATAGACCTCGGGTTGGTCCAACACGAGCGTCGGGCCACGCTCTCCGTCTCGCTGACGGGCATCTTGGTCCCCTTCGCCTGTGGGTTTCTCCTCGGAGAGGTTCTGCCCAACGCCCTGCTGCCCGATCCGACCAGGCGCCTCGCGACCGCGCTGTTTCTGGGCACCGCCTTGTCGATCTCGTCCGTGAAGATTGTCGCCGCGGTGATCCACGAACTGGACTTCATGCGTCGCAGGGTCGGCCAAATCATCCTCGGAACCGCGATGCTCGACGATACGGTCGGCTGGATTATCATCGCCGTGATCGCGAGTATCGCCGCGCGCGGGGCGGTCAGTCTGACGAAGGTGGGCGTGGCCGTCCTTGGCACCGCCGCATTCCTTGCGGTGAGCTTCACCGCCGGGAAGAAGTTTGTCACCTTCATCATTCGCTGGAGCAACGACCACCTCATCATCGAGAAGCCGGTGATCACGGCGATCCTCGCGCTCACCTTTGGCGCGGCCGTCCTGACAGATGTGATCGGCGTGCACGCGGTCCTGGGCGCGTTCGTCTCCGGCATCGTGATCGGGCAGGCGCCGATTCTCACGAGGCACATTCAGGATCAGTTGAGTGGGCTGATCGTCGCGCTGTTCATGCCCGTCTTCTTCGCGGCCGCCGGTCTGGGGATGGATCTCACCATCCTCAAGGATCCCACGCTTGCCCGCCTCGTGGTCGGGTTCATCCTGATTGCGGGCGTCGGGAAATTGGTGGGCGCGTCCATCGGCGGCCTCCTGGGGGGCCTGACCACACGGGAGTCTGTGGCCGTCGCCGTCGGCATGAACGCCCGAGGCTCGACCGACGTGATCATCGCCACAATTGGCCTCTCGCTTGCCGTGTTGACCCGGAGCCTCTTCACGATGATCGTCGTCATGGCGATCGTCACCACGCTGATCATGCCACCCACGCTGCGCTGGGCGTTCGGCCGCCTCCCCCTGACGGAGGGGGAACGGAAGCGTTTGGACCGCAGGCGGGTCGAGGCCGGCGACTTCGTGCCGGGTCTCGAGCGCGTGCTGATCGCCGTGGACCGGAGCGCCAACGGCCGGTTCGCTTCGCGGCTCGCGGGGCTGTTCGTCGGCTCCCGCCGGATCATGACCACCGTGTTGGACGTGGGCGGAACGCCGACCGGTCACCAGGGCTCGGCGGGGCCACCCACCGTCGACATCGTCCGGACGACCGCGGAAGCGGTTGCAGCCAAGGCCGCGCACAACGCGGGGCAGGACGCCGCACGTGAACCGATCAGCGTCGCCGGCCAGGAAGTCGACCGCACCTCCGAGGCCGTGTTGCGGGAGGCGAAAAAGGGTTACGATCTCCTGTTCCTCGGGATCGCCGGACCGCCCGGGCCGGACGCAAGCGGCCTTCCTTTCGATCCCGAGATCGAGCTAATCGCCACACCGTTTGAAGACGCCATAGGCATCGTGATCGCGAACGGGGAGGATCTGCGTACGCCCCTTGAAGCTCCGCTCGACATTCTCGTCCCCGTGATCGGCACCGACTACTCCCGGCGCGCCGCCGAGGTGGCGCTTGCCATCAGCGGCGCCGCGCGCGCGCGGATCACGACGCTGTACGTCTCCTCACGCCCGCGGGCCCTGTTTTGGTTCGGTCGGGGCCAGGGTCCGGATCCTCGGGAGATGGAGATTCTCAACGACATCACACGGCTGGCTGAACGGCAGGGCGTGCACCTCGCCGCGGCACTGAACGCCCGCGCTGCGCCCGAGGACGCGATTGCCCATGAGATCCGCAAAGGCAAACACACCCTCGCCGTGCTTGGCGTCAAGGTGCGGCCGGGGGCCCGCCTCTATTTCGGCCACGTCCCCGCGGTCCTCCAAGAGCGCTCGCTCTGTTCACTCCTGCTCGTCAATTCCTGAGCCATTGTTCGAGCCGTTAAACCGACCATCGATCATTTCGAACCAATTCTGTACGGCCCGAGTTGATCACCGCCGTTGTCTGCGGTGTTCGTGGACGGCCCGCCAGCAATACCAGGCTGCCACCGTTCGGTAGGGCCGGAACCGTTCTCCCTTGACCTGGAGCTGCTTTGGCGTCAGGAGCCCCCGCAGGCCGTAGGCCAGCGAGTATCCTTTGCGCACCCCATAGTCGTCGACCGGCCACACGTCGAGCCGGCGCAACTGGAAGATCAGGAACATCTCGGCGGTCCACCGCCCAATGCCACGGACGACCGACAGGTGCGTGATGACCTCCTCGTCAGCGAGCCTGCTGATGCGATCAAACCGGACGGTTCCATCGGCGACCTTCGCAGCAAGATCTCGGATTGATGCGACCTTGCTGCCTGAGAGCCCGGCGGTGCGAAGCTTCTTGGAAGGGAGGTCCAGAACGGCGTCAGGCGAGAGGTCCCCGTCGAACAGCGCGAGGAATCGTCGGTGGATCGCGGCCGCCGCGGCTCCCGCCAGTTGCTGGTAGAGGATGCTCTCGGCGAGAGCCGCGAAGTGGTCAGAGGACGGCCTGGGAAGGCGAAAGGGACCGAGCCCCTTCACGAGTTTGGCCATGACCCTGTCGCGGTGAGCGACTTCGGCTACCGCCGCGGAAAGGGAGGTTCTAGGCATTCTTCGCCTCGCCCCCGTTCCATCCGCATTTCCAGAACCCTCGGGTTCCCAACGGCGCTTTGACTGGGGCACGGTCTCGGGCGTTACGCCGCGCCCGCAAAGGCGAGAAGATCCGCGATGCTAAATTGGCCGGCCTGCGCTCCGGGCAGCGTCGGATGCCAGTGCCGGTTCACGTTTAGGTACGAACGCGGATCGCCCTCGAGCAGACCAAGCAGGACTTCGGCGACGATCCGGCCACCCACGTCGCCCAGGCGCTCACCACGGCACTGGATTTCGGCCTCCTTGAGCACGTAGAACCACAGCGGGGTCTCGCCGTCCCACCCGAGCGCCTGCAGTCCCAAGGCATCCTTGGGCAGCGGGGCGAGCCCGATGAGCCGCGCGATGGCCTCACCGGAGGGAAGGTCGCAGTTCACCCCGCGTTCAAGGTCACGGTAGGCGAGGGAGTGCTGCTCGGGCCGTTCGGTCTCGCCGACGATGGCCTCGGGAAGATCCATCAGAGGGTGCGCGAGATGTGCGTCGATGCGCCTGCTTGGCTGCGGGGGCCGGCGTCCCGGCACGGCGAAGAACCGGGCCCAATCGATAACGTGGGCCGCGGGGACCGGTCGTGTCCCGGCGAG
>VBAO01000149.1 GCA_005883865.1 Candidatus Segetimicrobium genomatis | reverse complement strand
CCATTCGCTGGTCGATGCCTGCGGGTGCGCAGAGGGGTGCCCCTCCTGCGTGGGGCCGGTCCTGGAGGTCGGGTCGCGGGGCAAGCAGCACGCCCTCGATCTCCTTGGAGGAGCGCGTGTCCCCGCCTGACACGAGCCTGCGTGAACGGCTCCGGCGCCTCGGCGCATCCGGGACGAGCCCCAGGGCCCATCCGGCGACGCCGGTCCGGGAGGCAGGGGCCGCCTGCGGGGCCGGCGACGGCATCGAAGTCCTGAGCGCGCGGTTCGCGCCTGCCCACCGGCACGGGCGCTGGGCCCTCGGAGAGTGCATCGACGCGGTGACCGGCGACCGCGAGGGCGTCGACCCATCGCACACGGTGTGGCTGGACACCGAGACGACGGGGCTCGCCGGCGGGACGGGCACGTACGTGTTCCTCGTCGGGCTGGGCTCCGTGTCGGGCGCCGGGTTTGTGATCGAGCAGTTCCTCCTCCGGCGGCTGAGCGCGGAGGGCCGGTTCCTGTCGGCGATCCAGGCGCGATTGGCCGGGGCTCGTCGCCTCGTGACCTTCAACGGCCAGCGGTTCGACTGGCCGCTGCTCGAGGCGCGATGGATCCTCACCCGCCTCCGGCCGGCACCGGTCGACCTCCACACCGACCTCATCCATTCCGCCCGCCGGTTGTGGCACCGGGTGTTGGGCACCCACCGCCTGAGCGCCATCGAGGCGGAGGTGCTGGGCGCCCCCCGCCCGGACGACATCCCCGGGTGGATGATCCCGCAGGTGTACGTCCAGTACCTGCGCACCAGTGACCGCGCCGCGCTCGAGCCGATCCTGGCGCACAACCGGGCCGACCTCCTGGCGCTCCTCGGCCTGCATGCGCAGGTGGCGCGCGTCCTCGGCGATCCGCACCAGGCCGGGCCGATCGACTGGGAGGGCGCCGGGGTGCTCCTCGCCCGCCGGGCGGAGCACCGGCAGGCGGCGGCGTGCTTCGAGCGGTCGCTCCGCGCGGCGCTCGAGGATCGGGACCGGTGGCGGGTGCTGCGGAGGTGTGTGGCGGAGCACCGGGCGCTCGGAGACGGCCGGCGGGTCCGGGCGCTCTGGGAGGCGGCGGCGCGGGATCATCCCTGGGGCGACGGCCACCGGCCGCGGATCCTCGCGGAGGTCGCGAAGGCCCGGGAGCGCGCCGGGGACCTCGCGGGCGCCCATGCGGCCGCAGAGGAGGCGCTGTCTGCCGCGACCGCGCTTCACGCGCGAGGGACGCCCCACCCGCCGCACCTCATGGATGGCCTCATGCGAAAGGTGAGCCGGTTGGGCCGGTTGCTGTAAAACAACCACTCGTAATCATCCCAGACTAATTCTTTTGATCTAGATCGAACGAGGACGTGGGCTGTCCATGCTACAAGGAACTTTCGATCTCGTTGAGCAGTTCTCGCGGATTCCTGATGACCGTGGCGCCAAACCTTTCCAAACTGAGCAAATGGCGATCGCCTGAAACAATAACGTCGGCGTCACCCGCGCGCGCTGCCTCCAGCACGCGGTTGTCCTCCGGGTCTTCCCTGATGACCGCGACCTCTCGTGCCGGCTCGACCACAATGCTGATCCTACGAAGCAGCGCTTCCGCCTGGTAGGCCGCGGTGTCAGAGAAACCGAACTTCCGACGCAGGACCCCCCGAAGCTCCTCGATCAGCGGCGGTGACAGGATCAACTGCAGGCGGCCTTGTGCAGCAAGTTCGACGAGCCGGCCGGGCGGACCACCGACCACGATAGCGGACACGAGGACGTTCGTGTCCGGCACCACGCGCATTAGCGATGGGAGGATCGCTCGGTGCGGACCTGCGCGATCAGCCGTTCAAGACGTTGCGGCCGAATCCCCAGCCGCTTGGCCTGCCTGCGCCCATATGCCTGCAACTTGCGCCACTCCCCCCACCACTGAAGGTAGGACAAAGCGGCCGCTCTGATGACTTCGCTTCGTGAACGTGCTTCGGCTTCCGCACGGCGGTCGAGCGCTTCGACGAGACGCTTCGGCAGTGAAATATTCATCGTGCGCGTTTTCATTTCAGTTATCACCATACAAACCTTGTATGGCGATGTCAAGGGAGGGACAAGGAATCACTTGGAAGAGGCGATGCCCTCTCCAGCCGTCCGGCGCCGCCTCGTGAACTAGGGGTAGACCTCTTCCCAGCGCAGGACAAGCACTTTGGTGGGGAACAGGAACAACGAGGCTCCGCTCCCCCCGTAGTGGATCTCCACCACGGCCCGGATGCTGCGGGTCTGCACGACCGTCGCGGTGCCCGCGAGGTGAACCTCGCCGGTTGAGACGATCTGCCAGCGCCGCGTCTCGAAGTTCGTGCTGCAGTTGAGGTCGGCCGGATCGCGTTTCAAGCACTGGAGGGAGGTGCTGTACCAGTATTCCAGCCCCGGGGTCACGGGGAAGTTCGTCAGGGCGATCGCGGCGGCGCCCTTGTTCGCCTTGAGGAGGTAGATCTGATGCTCGACCCCGGCCTGGGCCAGGTAACCGGCGCGGAGGTCCCGGGATGCCGGCAGGGCGGCGGTGAACTCGGACGTCAACGTCTCAGCCAGCCCCAGCATCAGCGCCGAGAGGATGAGCACCACCAGCATCGCGAGCGGCAGGGCGAAGCCCCGTTCGTCCCTCATGGCCTACCGGCAGATGGGGGACGAGGTAGAGGGGCAGGCTTGCCGGAACGCCTCGTCCGTGAGGGTGATGTCGGACACGGCGCCCGTGGGATCCATCACGACCAGGGTGACCCGGACGGCCCGCACGGAGGTCGCCGGGGCGCACGCGATCGATGCGTTGGTAGCGTCGAAGCAGGCGACGGTCAATGACCGGAAGGGTCCCGCGAGCGGGGCGAGCGCATCGGACCGCGCCCCGGAGGCCTCGAGCCCGAGGGTGAGGGTCGGCTCCACCGCGACCCGCGGCCGGATGATCAACGTGCGGTGGCGGTGGTCCATCGACGGCACCCGCGAGTCCACCAGGCTGTAGTGATTGCCGCCCGACGCGTTGGAATTGGCGACCGTGGCCTGCCAGGCGACCGGCTCGGTGGTGCCGACCTGCCAGACCTTCGCCTGGATCGTGGAGCCGACGAGGTAAAACCGGCCGAAGTAACTCGTATTGGTGGCGACCCCAGGGGCCATGCCGCCGAGTATCGTTCCGCCGCCGCTCCCACCTGGCCACGTCCACGCGGTCGCGTAGTAGATGCACGTGCCGCCGTTATTGCTACACCCGGGGACGAGACGGTACCCCAGGCCGGCGTCGTTCAGGCGGGCGCCCACGCCGGCCTGGTTGCCGTTGGCGTTGTCGGCCGAGTTGTTCCAGAACCCCCAGAAGATCTCGACGTCGGTGTGCGGGACGTTCTTGCTCAGTTCGCGGTAACCGGTGGCCAAGGTCGCCAGGTTGAAGATGAACCCGTCCGTTGCGGAGGTGGAGTAGGTCCCCTGGTTGAGCCCCGTGTAGGCGTCCCGGCGGGTCCATCCGTCGAGGACCGTGCCGTCCTGGTAGTCGAGGAAGACGTTGGGGCCGTAGGCCGGCGGGTTCGAGGCGCTCAGGTTGCCGTAGTAGAGGAAGTAGTGCGTGCTGTCGGTCCCGGCCGCGGCGATCGGAGCCTGGAGGCGGAACCAGATTTTTGTATTTGTAATCGGGTTGTTCCAGGCCGAGGTGGGGTCGACGACGCGGTCGAGCTCGGTCATCGAGGTCCCGTTCCAGTAGCGCACCCGGACGTCGTCCCCGCTCAGCAGGCTCTTGTTGAGCGTGACCAGCGCGGCGTGGTTGAAGGTGAGCGACACCGCGTAGCCGGAGGCCACCGCGTTTACCGCGACGATGGTGATCGGCTCCCGGTAATCGTAGTCGGCGCTCCACCGGTACTCGAGGTTGTGCGTGGCGCCGTTCAGCGAGTACTGCACGGTGGGTGCGGCCCCGGTGCCGTCTCCCCAATCGAGGGTGAAGGTGATCTGCCCCGAGGCCAGCGTCCGGAAGGAATCGGCGGCCCGCATCTCGCGGATGAGCCTGTCGAGCGCGACCCGGCCGTTCTGGATCATCGCCTGGCGCTTGCGGCCGTAATCGTACCCCTGCTGCCCGGTGGTGAGGAGCGGAAGGAGGGCGCCCACCACCATCGCGAGCAGCAGGGTGGTGAGCAGCACCTCCATCAAGGAGATGCCGGCGTCGGCCGGAAGCCGCCTACGGCCGCGAGGTGACCTTGGCATCGTACCGGACCTGGGACTCGGTGGCGTCGCAGGCGCTGTTGCCGTTGCTGTCGACGCAGGCGGTGACCGTGACGTCCACGAGCGAGCCGACGCCCTGGGTCGCGCTCGAGGCCTCGGTGGTGACGGTCGAGACCACGAGGCACTGGGGAAGATCCGCGCAGACCGCCGACCCCGACGCCACCCCCGCGATGTTGTTCCGAAGCGCGGTGATCGTCGACTCCATCTGCCGGACGGCGACCGTGCTCAGGCGCGCGGTCGACTCATCCGACTGATCCTGCACGAGCAGCCCGGGGAACAACTGCATCAGGGGCACCAGGGCCACGGCGATAAGCAGCGCGGCGACGAGCACCTCGATGAGGCTGAACCCCGCCTCGCGCCTCACGGCCCGGTCACCTGCACGAACCCGGTGGCGGCCGTCACCGACACCTGGGCCGTGGCCCCCCCGCCGATGAAGGTGAGGGTGGCGCTGGGCGATGCCGCGCCGTTCGGGGTGAAGGTGACCTGCTGGGTCCCGGTGACGGTGACCCCGGCCCGGACGGTCTTGGGGAAATCCGGCCCGGCCGTCCCGCCCTGCGGGGTGACCGTGTAGGATGTATACGGTCCGGCCGCCGGGGTGAACGTGACGAGGTAGTTCC
>VBAO01000148.1 GCA_005883865.1 Candidatus Segetimicrobium genomatis | reverse complement strand
GCGTGCGGCCACGCCGGGGTCATGATCGTCGATATCTCGGACCCGCGGCGCCCGAGAACGGTGAGCGCGGTGTCGTGGGATCCGCCGTACACCGCACCCACCCACACGTTTCTCCCGGTGCCACATCTCATCCGGAACCGCCGGTTCGCCGTCGTGACAGACGAGGACGTCACCGACGATGTGCTCGAAGACCCCCCCGCGTTCATGTGGATTTTGGACATCACGAACGAGGCGCGTCCCGTCCCGGTCGCGACGTACCACGTCGATCCTGCCGGACTCGCCGTGCCCGGCCACCGGTTCGGCGCGCATCAGCCCTGGGAGCACGTGCGCAAGGACAACATCGTCTTCCTGGCCTGGTTTAGCGGCGGCGTGCGCGCGGTGGATATCTCCAATCCCTACCGCCCCCGAGAAGTGGCGGCGTATATCCCGCCCGCGGGGCAGGGACGGCCGGTCGCCCAGACGAACGACGTGTTTGTCGATCACCGGGGGTTCGTCTACGCCATCGACCGGTATGAAGGCCTCAGCGTACTCGAGTTCCGCTGGGCCGAGTGAAGAGACGCACGCCGACGGGGGGGAGTTCTGATGCGTTGCGGCCGTGTCGTGCTCGGAATGATTGTGGTGCTGGTCGTCTGCCTTGGAGGAAGTGGCCCGCGCGGCTCAGGCATTTCTCCGGCAACGGGGGCCGCCGGCTGGGTGCTGCCGACCGAGCCGGTGACGATTAACGAATGGGACGGCGGCGACGGGACCAAGTCCGCGTTGCTGAGGGAGCTGATCGCCCAGTACGAGCAGATGCACCCGAACGTCACGGTCAAGTTCGAGACCGATGTGAAATCGCTGAAGGTTGCCGCGGCGATCGCCGCCGGCACGGCCCCGGAGATCTTTGAGGCCTCCGACGCGAATCTGCAGAAGTATATCGTGGCCAAAGTGGTCGAGCCCCTCCCGCCGGCGGCCTGGGGGCAGACCAGCGTGGACGGGGTCGTCGCGCTCTACCTCCCGCACGTCCTGGACGCACTCATCTCCGGCCACAGCCTGTATGCCGTGCCGGACCAGTTGAACGCGCATAGCCTGTATATCAACAACCGCTTGTTCCGCGCGGCCGGCCTCGATCCCGTCACAGATGCCCCCAAGACCTGGGACGACGTCGCCCGGCTGAACACCGTGCTCACCAAAAAGCAGGGCGACCGGGTCGTGCAGAAGGGCTTCGAAATGCGCTACGTCTGCGACGACGGGCACTGGCAGGCGCACATCTTCCATATTCTCGTGTATCAGGCAGGCGGCGAGGTGATCAAGGACGGCAAGCCGGCCTTCAACGGCGAGGCCGGCCTGCGCGCGCTCGCGACATGGAAGAGCCTCGTAGTCGCGCCGTCCGTGACCAACAACACCTGCTCGTCGCCGTACCAGGACTTCGCGGTGGAGCAGGACGCGATGACCTTCGCCGGGCCGCACGTGGGCAAGATCGTGGAACGGATCAACCCGGCCATGCAGGGCAACTACACCGTCGCCCCGCTGCCCCAGCTGCGGCCGGACCATCCCGCCACGCTCATTTACTCGTTCAACTGGACCGTGAACACCAGGGCGTCGGCGGCCCAGAAACGCGTGGCATGGGACCTCATCCACTTCCTGAGCTCAAAGCCGGAGGTCTGGTGGCAGCGGATTCAGTTCCTGCAGGGCACCAAGGACTGGCTCGGCATGCCGGTGGCGCGCAACACGCCGTTCATGTCGGCGTTCACCCACGATATGTCGGTGGGAAGGCCGCTCGGACGGACGACCTACTACGCCGACCTCCAGACCATCATCGCGAGGATGGTCGACCGGGTGGTGCTGAAAAACGTCGACCCCAAGTCGGCGCTGGCCGAAGCGGAGCAGGAGTTCACCCGGGCGTCCTCCCCCTAGAGCCATGGAGTCGATCGACGTGCATTTCCACGTCGTGCCGCCGGCGTTTCTCGAGGCGGTACGGCGGGGGACGTTCCGGGAGGCGGTGGAGATCCAGCGCCGCGCCGGCCAAGAATTCACCGTGTATCACGCGCCGGACGACGTGGTCGTCGAGCCCGACAATGAAGTGGATCCACGGCTGTCCGACGAGCGCCTGATCCTCGAGGGGCTGGACCGGCGGCGGCTGGACGCGGCGGCGATCGGACCGTCGCCCGGCCAGTTTTTCTACTGGGCCGATCCGGATCTCGGGGAACGGATCGCGCGGCTGATGAACGACGGCATCGCGGCTCTGGCGAAGGCCCACGGGGACCGCATGGTCGGCCTGGGCACGCTGCCGATGCAGGACGGCGGGCGGGCCGCCAACGGCAGGGACCTGGACGAACCCGGCCTGATGCCGGTGTTTGCGGCGGCGGCCCGCCTCGGCGCGCCGCTCTTCCTCCACCCGCAGAACTGGGGGGAGATGCGCCGGCTGCGGGACTATCACCTGTGGAACCTCGTGGGCTTCCCGACGGAGACGGCGCTCGCGGCCGCGCGGTTGATCGTCGGCGGGGTCTTCGAGCGTTGTCCGGACTTGAAGATCATCCTCGCCCACGGCGGGGGCTACTTTCCCTACCAGATCGGGCGGCTCGATCACGGCTACCGGGTGCGGCCGGAGCTGCACGGCCGGTTGCCCCGGCGCCCCAGCGAGTATCTCGGAGGCATCTACTGCGACAGCCTCACGCACAACGCGCCGGCGCTGCGATTCCTGGTGGACCGCCTGGGTGATGATCACGTCGTGATCGGCACGGACTATCCGTTCGACATGGGCGACGAAACGCCGGTCGAGACGGTGCGCGCCTGCGGGCTGGGCCGTGAACGGGAAGCCAGGGTGCTGGGCGGTAACCTGACGCGGCTGCTGCGGCTGGGATAACAGCGTGGTGGGCCTTCGGACGACGCCCGCCGACATGCCGGCCAAGGCACGGGACGTGGGGCGGGCGCGGCCGTGGCTGCGGTCGGCCGAGGCCCGGCACCAGGCCTGGGGCTATCTCTTCCTCGCCCCGATGTTCTTGCTGCTCGTCGTCTTCAAGTTCGTCCCGATGCTGCAGGCGTTCTACCTGAGCCTCACGAGCTACGATCTGCTGAGCCCGCCCAGGTTCGTGGGCCTGCGCAACTACGCGACGCTGCTGCAGGACCCGCTGTTCCACCAGTCGGTCGGCGTCACCGCGTACTACGTCTTCGGGACCTGCGTCCTCATCTGGTTCGTCTCGCTGGGCATGGCGCTGATCTTCAACGCGCCGCTGCCGGCCAAGAACGTGCTGCGGACGATCTACTTCATCCCGGCCATCGTGCCGGTCGTCGTGTACGCGATCATCTGGCTGTTCCTGTTTCATCCCTACGGGCTCCTGAACGTGGCCCTGCACGCGATCGGCCTGCCCGCCGTGCAGTGGCTGTCCGACACGCGGGCGGTGCTGCCGGGGTTCATTCTGTCCAGCCTGTGGCGCTTCGCGCCCTACTTCATGATCATCTACCTCGCGGGCCTCCAGAGCATCCCCCTGGAGTACTACGAAGCCGCGGCGATCGACGGCGCCGCCGGGGCCCAGGCGTTCCGGTGCGTCACGCTCCCGCTGCTGCGGCCGACGATTCTGCTGGTGGTCGTCGTCTCGATCATCCTGATGTCCAAGGTCTTCACCAACGTGCTGATCATCACGGGAGGAGGGCCGGCCGGCGCGACCCGCGTCCTGTCGCTCTTCATCTACCAGACCGGGTTCCAATACTTCAAGATGGGCCTCGCCAGCGCGGCGTCCATTTTCCTGCTGTTCGGGACGATGACGTTTACGCTGCTGCAGCTGCGTCTCTTCAGGGACGATCCCCGTGGCTAGGCGCTTCGGACTGCTCTACTGGCTCGGGGTCCTGCTCGTCGCGGCGTGGGGCCTCGTGCAGCTGGTGCCGATCCTGTGGATGATCTCCACGTCCCTCAAGCCGTTGAACCAGATCTTCGCCCTGCCGATCCAGTGGATTCCGCGTCCGCCGCAGTGGAGCAATTATCCCCAGGCCTGGAACGAGTTTCCGTTCGCCCGCTACTTCGTCAACAGTTTCATCGTGTCGGCCTCGGTCACGGTGCTGAACGTCTTTCTCGCGGGCCTGGCCGGGTACAGTCTCTCGAAGTACCGGTACTTCGGTCAGCGGGCCCTCTTCATCGCCATCCTGAGCACCCTGATGCTGCCCATCGAGGTGCTGATGGTGCCCACGTTCCTGATCGCGAAGACGTTCGGCTGGCTGAACACCTACCAGGGACTCGTCATTCCGGCGGTCGCGGACGCCTTCGGCGTCTTCTTGATGCGCCAGTTCATGCTGGGGCTCCCCGATTCGCTCGTCGAGGCGGCGCGGATCGACGGCGCGGGCGAGCTCGGCACGTACTTCCGGATCGTCGTGCCGCTCATCTGGCCCGCGGTGTTGACCCTCGCCATCTTCACGTGGCGCGAGACCTGGGACGCGTTTGTCTGGCCGTTCATCATCATCAGCGAGGACAGCCTGCGCACGGTGCCGATCGGCCTGCAGCGCTTTCAAGAGCAGTACGTCACCACGTACAACTCGGTCATGGCCATTTCCACCATCGCCATGATCCCGTTGGTGTTGCTGTTCTTCTTCTTCCAGCGCGCGTTCATTCGAGGCATTGCCCTGTCGGGCCTCAAGGAATGACGTGCTCGTGCGAGGCCGGGGCGACGGGCGCCGTCTGCCGGGGGCCCCGCAGGCCGATCGCGACGGCCGTGAGCCCGAGCGGGAGGGCCAGCAGGAAGGGAGCCGCGACGCTGGCCCGCGCCGCCGCCGCGCCCAGGAGCGGGCCGACAAACAACCCGAGGTCGATGGCGCTGTTGAAGACGCTCATCGCCGCCGTATACTGGTCCGGCGGCACACGCCGGGTGATGAGCATGGCGAACGTCACCGGTGTGAGGCCGAGGGCCGCACCGAACACGGCGCCCGCGGCGAGCAGCTGCGGCCCCCCATGAAGCAGCGGAATGGCGAGTTCCGTGGCGGCCATCCCGACGATGCCGGCGAGCGTCAGCCATCTGCCGTATTCAAGCGCGGTGAGCCGGCCGGTGGGGATCTGCATCGCCGCAAACATGCCGCCTTGAATCGCGAAGATCCAGCCGATGACCACGATGGAGACACCCTGCCGCGAGGCGTAAAGCGGCAGGTACGTCGTCCAGAGCCCTGCCAGGCTGTAGCACAGCAGAATGGACACGCCGAGGCGCGCCACCGACGGGGCGGACAGAAACGCCGTGAAGTCGCCGAAGGACGCCCGTCGGGCGGCGCGGCCGGGGACGCGCCATCCGGCGATCAGGGGAATCGCCGCGAGACTGAACAGCGCGCCCAGCACGAAGGGCGCGCCCTCACCGGAGCGCGCCGCGACAAATCCGCCGATCGCGGGACCGCTCAGGGCGGCGAGCGATGCCCACAGCCAGAAGGAGCCGAACGCCCGTCCGCGTCCCTCGGGGGTGGCGGAGTCGGCGACGGTTGCGTGCAGCGGGGGGACCACAACGCCTCTGGCCGCGCCGACGGCCGCGAGGGCGACGGCGACCAGCGCCCGGGAGTGGCCGATCCCGGCGACGCCGAGACAGAGGGCGTTGGCCGCGAGGCCGCCGAGCAGCGACCAGCGCCGCCCGATCGCCGCGGCAATCACGCTGGCCTGGAGTTCTACCAGCCCCATGGTGAGGCTGAAGAGGCCGACCACGAGCCCGATCCCGGCCAGACTGAACCCGATGTGTGCGAGATACAGGGACAGGATCGGCAGAACCACTTGCCAGGAAATATTGACGCAAAACCCGGCGCCGCCCAGCAGCAGGCTCGGCGCGCGACGCCGAGATGCCGTGCTCATCCTACCGTGTCGGTTTCGCCGGCCCGGGACCGTTTCCTATGGCTGCCGCCGCCCCGACGGCGGCGCCGGACCACGCATCGCGAGCGCCAAATCTGCCGTGGAGGTGTGCCGTGAGGCCGAGGGTCTTTGTCAGCCAGCCGATTCCGGAACCCGCGTTGGACATGCTGCGCGAGGTCGCCGAGGTCAACGTGTTCCCGCGCCTGGACCGCAATATGAGCGAAGACGAGTGGATCATGGCCGCCCAACGCTCGGACTACCTGTTTGTGATGGGCGGGAACATCATCACGGCGAACGTCATCAAAGCGAACCCGAAGCTCAAAGGCATCGGCATGGTGCACCGGCGGCTGCCGGTGAACAACTCGATCGATCTCGACACGGCGCGGGCGCTCGGCGTGCCGGTCGTGTTTCAGTACCCCTGGGAACCCGTGTACGATCGCATCGCGGAGGCGACCTGCGATTTGACCATCGCGATGATCCTCGATCTGGCCTACCGGCTGATCGACTCCGATCGCTACACGCGTTCCGGCAGGACGCTGCAGGAACATACGATGGCGTTGATGGGGCCCGGGGTCACCGGCAAGATCGCCGGCCTGCTCGGGTTGGGGAAAGTGGCGCGGAAGATGGTGCCGCGTCTACGCGCGCTGAGGATGACTGTGCTCTACACGAAACGCACCCGGCTGGCGCCCGAGCAGGAGCGCGAGCTCGGCGTGGAATGGGCGGACCAGGGCGAGATCCTGCGGCGCAGTGATTTCGTGTGTCTCGAGTACGACTACAATCCCAGCACGCACAAGATGATCGGCGAGCGCGAGTTCGCCCTCATGAAGCCGACCGCGTACTTTATCAATACGGCCCGCGGAAGGATCGTCGACGAGCCGGCGCTCGTCCGTGCCCTCCAGAACCGAACCATCGCGGGCGCCGCGCTGGACGTCTTCTGGCACGAACCGCCGGGATCGCCGGAGATGGCGCCGAGCGAGGAGTTCTTCAAGATGGACAACATCATCCTGGCCCCGCACAACGGCGGTGCCACATGGGACGCGCGCACGGAGCTCACGAAACTGACGGCGCGGCAAATCGTGGCGTTGATCGCCGGGGAGCGTCCGGAAGGGCTGGTAACGGATTAGCGCCGTGAACGCCATCGACGTTGCGGCGCGGAACGTTCGCCGAGACGGTGCACATCGAACGCGCCGACGGTGTGGACCGCATGATCTATCACGCCCCCCCGGACGTCGTCCTGGAGCCCGGCACCACGCTTCGGACCGATCTGTACGACGAACGGCAGATCCTCGATGCGTTGACCCGGCGTGGCCTGGCCGCGGCCGCCCTCGGCCCGTCGCCGGAGGAGTTCTACTATTGGACGGCGCCGGCGCTCGGTGGACGCATCGCCGCGGTCCAAAATGACGGCATGGCGGAGATGGTGCGCTCGCACCCGGATCGGTTCGTAGGCCTGGCCACGCTGCCGATGCAGGATCCCGAGCGGGCGGCACGGGAGCTCGAGCGCGCGGTCACCGAGCTGGGGCTGCGCGGCGCCGAAATCTGCACTCATATCAACGGCCGCGATCTGGATCACCCGAGCCTGCATCCGGTGTACGCGGCGGCGGAGCGGCTTGGGGTGCCGCTCTTCCTGCACCCGCAGAACTGGGGCGACATGCGCCGCCTACAAAATTACCACCTGTGGAATCTCGTCGGCTTTCCGACGGAGACCGCCCTCGCGGCCTCGCGATTGATCGTCGGGGGCGTCTTTGAGGCGTTCCCGGGGCTCAAGGTCATCCTGGCGCACGGCGGCGGCTACCTTCCCTATCAGGTGGGCCGGCTGGACCACGGGTACGACGCGCGACGTGAGGTCCACGACCGGCTGCCGCGGCGTCCCAGCGAGTATCTCGGGAACCTCTATTGCGACAGCCTGACGCACAGCCACCTGTCGCTGCGGTTCCTGGTCGACCGGATAGGGGAAGACCGCGTCGTGGTCGGCAGCGATTATCCGTTCGACATGGGTGACCAGACGCCGGTGGAGACGGTTCGGGCACTGCATCTCGGCTCCGACGTTGAGGCCAAGATCCTCTCCAGAAATTTGGCTGCGCTGCTGGGGGTCGGACCCGCGCCGTCCACTCGTACTTCGTCGCCGGCGCGATCACGGCCATCGCCTCCGCGTACAGGGGGCCGTCGACCAGCTCGCGCGCGGCGGCGGGATGCTGAATCTGGACGTCCACGAGCCAGTCAAAGTTGGCGGCGTGGGTCCCCACGTTCTCGCCGATCGCCGCGGACACGACGCCAGGCGCCTTCCCGAGGCCGCGCGCGGCATCGAGCGCGCGCGAGCGCCCGGTGTCGGGCGCATCGTCCGCCCAGACAAACATCGCCGTGTGGCGGACGAGCCCGCGGCGGATCAGCGGGGCGCCCTCGTACCGCCAGTCGACACGCGCGGTGAGCTCGGGAACGTTGACGGAGGCGTTGAAACGGGCGACGGCGCGGTGCGCCTCGTCGGCGAGGTAGAGGGCGATTCCGCTCTCATCATCGAAGTCGAGGTGGAGCGCCACGTCGTAGGGGCTCGGCGGTCCCTGGAGGCGCCCGCGCCAGCGGGGTGTCCGTTTCCACGGGGGCACCGCGAGCAACCGGCTCGACCCGCCGAGCAGGTCGGGTCCGTAGTCGCCCGCCCGCACCCCGGCGCATTCCATTCGGAGAAAGGCGAGCCCGCGCAGCATCGCGAGCTTCTGCTGCTCCGTGATCGTATCCCGATGGATGAAGAGCGCCGTGTGCCGCAGCACATCCACCCTCCGCCGCCGTTGATCGCCGCGCCGATCCCGGGGCCGCCCGCGACGGGCGGCGTCTAACCGGCCGGCCGCCCCGTCACTGCCGCATCCCGGTCGTCGCGACGCCGCCGATGATCTGGCGCTGAAACAGGAAGAAGAGCGCGGTCAGCGGCAGGGACGCGATCGAAGAGACCGCCATCAACGCGGGAAAGTTCGACGTCTCGGCGGACTGGAACAGCTGCACGGCGAGCGGGACGGTCGCCTTCGACGTATCGCTGATGATGAGGAATGGCCAGACGAAATCGTCCCAGGTCGACTGGAAGATCAGGATCGCGGCGGTCAAGAGCGCCGGCCAGGCGAGGGGGACGCAGATCCTGAGGAAGGTCGTGACGTGGCCGGCCCCGTCGATCCGGGCCGCGGCGATGAGATCGTCCGGAAGCGACAGGAAGAACTGCCGCATCATGAGCACGCCGAGCGCATTCGCGGCGACCGGGACGATCATGCCCTGATAGCTGTTGAGCCACCCCAGCCGCTCCACCGTCAGGTACAGCGGAACCATGATTACCTCGAGCGGCAGCATCAGCGTCGCGAGGATCAGGAGGAGCAGGGCCTGCCTGCCGCGGAAGCGATATTTCGCCAGGCCGTATCCCGCGAGGGCCGAGAGCGAAATGTTGATGATCGTCACGCACCCCGTGACGATCGCGCTGTTGACGAAATAGCGCGTGAACCCGACGGTCGTATACGCCGCCGGGTAGTTGCTCCAGAGGGGACGGGCCGGAATCCACCTGATCGGGAGGTCGAAGACGTGCTGGTTCGGCTTCAGCGACGTCGAGACCATCCAAAAGATCGGCACGAGAAACACGAGCGCGGCCGCCGCGAGCAGCAGGAGCACGGTGGTCGTCGTCAGGAGAGACCGTGCACGGGCCGCCCCGCGCCGACGGGGGATCGTCCCGGTGGTTCGGTTCATCGCCGCGTCACTCCTCGGTTCTGAACACGCGCAGATTGACCATCGTGAACACGACGATGATCAGCAGCATCACGATCGCGGCGGCGGACGCGTAGCCCATCCTGAAGCCCAGGAACCCCGTCTGATAGACGAACAGCGAGAGCGTAGTGCTCGCGCTATCGGGGCCGCCGCCCGTCATGACGAGGGCGAGCACGAAATTCTGCACGGTGAGCGTGATCGCAAACACGACAACGACGAGGAACGTCGGCTTGAGCAGGGGCAGCGTGATCGAACGGAACCGGCGCACGCTTCCGGCACCGTCGACTTTGCCGGCGTCGTACAGTTCGGCCGGGATCGACTGGAGCCCCGCGAGGTAGATGACCATGCAGAGCGGGGTCAATCGCCAGGCGGTCGCGATCACGAGCGCCGCCACCGCTCCCTGGGCCGAGAGCAGCCAGTTCATCGACGGCATCCCGAAGCTCTTGAGCGCGTCGTTGACAAGTCCGTAGGGGTTGAAGAGAAACTGCCAGAGGATCGGCACGACGATGATCGGCACGACCGCCGGGAGGAAGATGAGCGTACGGAACAGTCCCCGGGCCGGCACGTTCTGGTTGAGCAACAGCGCGAGGCCGAGCCCGAGGACCATCGAGATCGCGATGGTCTCGCCGACGTAGCGGCCGGTCGTCTCGAGGGCTCCGACGAACATGGTGTCCCGGGTGAGCCGCGTATAATTGTGGGCGCCGATGAAGAGCCTGGTGTGCTCCGAGAGGTTCGCATCAGTCAGGCTCAGCCAGCCGGCGTACGCCATCGGCCAGAATTTGAAGCCCACGAGCAGCCCCAGCATGGGCAGCGTGAAGACGATCCCCCACCAGGCCTGGGTCGGACCGAGCCCTCG
>VBAO01000147.1:5005-13728 GCA_005883865.1 Candidatus Segetimicrobium genomatis | reverse complement strand
CCCTCTGCCGCCAATTGGGGGACAAGAGATATGGCGCCTGGTTCCTCATGCATTTCGGCAACGTGGCATCGAATCAGAACGATCATGCGCGGGCGACGAGGCTAATGCAAGATGCACTGGTTATGTCCCGCGAATCGGGAGACAAATGGTTGATCGCCCTGGCGATCGCTCACCTGGGCGAAGTGGCGCATCGAGAGGGCAACTTCGCTCAGGCGGTAGATTACTATCAGGAGAGTCTTGCCCTTTTTCGGGAAACGAAAGACAAAGCCTACACCGCATTATTTCTGCGACATCTGGGCGATGTGGGACTTCATCAGGGCGACTACGAGCTAGCGGCAACATGCTACACGGAGGGGCTCATTCTGGCCCGCGAAGTGGCAGCTAGACGGGAAACGGAGGAGTGCATCGCCGGGTTGGCTCAACTGGCCTGTGCGAAGGGGAATTATCGGCAAGCGGCTAGGCTGTTCGGGATGGCAGAAGCCCTGCGTGCAGTTCTTGGCCACCGCCGAGAACCTTATGAACAAACTCACCATGAAGAGAGCCTGGTTTCTGCACGTGCTGCCATAGGGAAGGCTGCCTTCGCAGCGGCTTGGGCAGAAGGCCGGGCGATGACGCTGGAGCAGATCATCGAGTATGCACTGGCGCCAGTGGAGGCTGCGACGCTTATTCCCACACGGAGGGAGAAGGGACTTCTCACGCCTCGAGAGCAAGAGGTCGGGGCGATGATCACGCGAGGGCTAACCAACCGCGAGATCGCTTCTTCTCTCGTCATCTCGGAGCGGACGGCTGATGCCCACGTCCAGCACATACTCAACAAGCTGGGGTTCCACTCCCGTGCACAGATCGCCTCGTGGGCGGTCGAGTGCGGCTTGAAAACGGCGCGGTCAGACCGATACCCCTAACCCGCTCCGCAATAGGTACTCACTCTACAAGAATAGGTACAGCGTATAAGCCTTTCAACCGATGACGTGACCGCTCGCCTCTCCTAGTCTGAGCGTTAGCACCAAATCTAAACGTTAAGACGAAGGGAGATTCGCCATGCGCGTCCTGCTCACTACCCTTGCCCTTGCGATTGCCCTGGCTGCGTCAGGCACTGTCTCGGCGCAGCCCGTGGGTTCGCCTGCGATTCTTCTATCGACGCAGAACTACAACCTCTGGATCTATGATGTCCAGTATCGTCGCGCCGGAGCGGACTCTTGGTTGGTGCGCATCTATGAGCCGCAGGGCACGGGGCCGTTTCCCCTGTTGCTGGACGTCCACGGAGGCGTGTGGGGTAAGTTAGATCGCGCTCTCAACGAGGTGATCGATCAGGCACTCGCGGCGGGCGGCATTGTCGTGGCAGCGATCGACTTCCGTCAGGCGCCTCGGGATCCGTATCCGGCCTCAGTCGCCGACATCAACTACGCGACCCGCTGGCTCAAGGTCCATGCCCGGGACTTCAATGCCGATCCGCAGACCATTGGCGGGCTGGGGATGTCTTCCGGCGGGCACCTCGTGATGCTCAGCGCTATGCGACCACGGGACCCGCGCTACGTTGCGTTGCCCCTTACCGCGGCGTCGCGGGTCGATGCCACGCTTGGGTACGTCATCGCCTTGTACCCCATCCTTGATCCGTACGCGCGCTACCTCTTCGCCCAGCAGACCGGTCGGGACGATCTCATCAAGGGGCACAATGCCTACTTCCAGACGCCTCAAGCGATGCAGGAGGGTAATCCCACGCTCATCCTCTCACGGGGCGAAAAGGTAGAGCACCCTCCTACGCTCGTCCTCAGGAACGGTTCGCCGCCGCCTACCGCTCAGCGGGTGGTTCGTTGGAGATGGCCACCTTCCCGAATGCGCCGCATGGGTTTACGCTGAGCCCGGGGCCGGACACCGATCGTGCTATCGTACTGATGAAGGCATTCATCGTACGCCAGCTAGGTAGAGTGGCTCGGCAACTCCAGACTCAGGGAAAACTAGGGGTCGTCACGCCTGACTCGCCCCAGGATGCCAAAGTTCGGTAGCTCTTGACACAGGGCGGCGGTTCTGGGCCTCGGCGGCCTGGGGGCCGAGGGCCGGTGGCTTCCTCGGCCCGTTCTCTGATACTGAGCCCGGAGCCACCGCAAAGCGCGTTTCAGGTTGGAGAGGCGAGGGAGTTTTGCCGTTACACGCTGGAGGGCAAGATCCCTGCGCGCGGATCGGGCCGAGACTGGTTCTACCGAAGCGGGCTCATAGAGTTCTTCGGCCCTGGGCGCGTCGAGGAGCCGACGGTTCGGTACGGCGCTAAGGCACCGAGAAGAGATAACGTGAGGGCGCTTCGCCGGCGAGTCTCGCGGCGTCGACCCTAGTGCCGATTCTCCGGAGCATATCGCAGCAATCAGGACCCGAGCGGCCCCAACCGTCGAGGAAATCCCGACCGTCCACGGTCGGCTACTGCACCGGTCGCTACACGAGCTCGAGGACGCCGCCGATGTTTGGTAAAGACGAAATCCCCCTCCCGGCACCACGATTACCGACCTGATCCTCCATCTCCAGCGCCATCTCCAGCAAGCCCGCCAAGTCGCCCTGAGGGTCAGCGATAGGCGTCTTCGGTGGGGCACCGTTGGGATTCGTTTATTGAGTGATCGATCGATTCGGAGTATGCTCAAACCATGAAGGGCCGAAAGAGGCATTGGATACTTTGGGGTTTGGTCGCAGCGATCCTGATCTTCGCTGCTTGGTTCGGATTCCGTCCGCGTCCATCTAGCAGCACCGCCGACGGCACGCTAGCCCCCATCGGGGGGCCCTCCATTGCGCAGGACGTTAATACACTCGTCGGCCAGAAAGCTCAGCCGTTCAGCCTTCCCGATGCCAACGGGGTCGTGCGGCATATAAGACCGGGGCAGGGCCATACGGTTCTTTTAGTCTTTCATATGGGCAGGTACTGACCACCTTGTGTCGGCCAACTCGGTGAGTTGGCAAAGGAAGCCGCAAAAGTGCAGCAACAGGCTGAGGCCTACGTCATCAATCCTGATTCTCGTCAGGATGCCACAGAAGTCCTGAAGCGCACCCACCTCACTTTGCCTTTGCTTTCAGACCCTCACTCCACGGTGGCAGCGAGATTTGGTCTCCCCGGTGTCGCCCGGCCGATGGGCGGCCTCGTGGGCTTTGTTGTGATCGATCCCAAAGGGGTCATTCGCGTTCAACGCGTGGACATCCAGTTTGGCGACCACGTAGGACAGATCTTGGCTATCGCCCGCACCATGAATGGGCAGAGCAAGTAGAGAATCGAAGGGAGTGGCTTTCATGAGACTGGCGGCGGGAGTGGTGGTGCTATTCGTGGCCGTCGGAATCCTCGCTACCACAGCACGGAATTGGCCGGTGGTCGCCTCGGGTCAAGGTGGCATGACTATGAACGACATGATGATGCAAGGCATGGGAATGATGGGGGGTCCATTCGCGCCTTCCTCACGGCCTATCTCCATAGAGAGAGCTGTGGAGATACTGCGCCAGTGGCCTGACGCTCATCATATTGACGGCCTCGTGCTCGATGAAGTAGAGGCATACACGCAGAACTTCTACGGGCAATTCAAAGAGGCAAGCACGGGTAAAGGTGCAGTCCAAGTGCTGGTCGATCGATATACCGGTCGAGCGATGCCTGAAATGGGTCCACACATGATGTGGAACGCGAAATACGGCAAGGTGATGATGCAAGAGATGATGAGTGGCTCAGGGATGATGGGTGGCGGAGGGATGATGGGCGGAGCGTCGACCATTCCACCCGCCTCCGCGATCGCGGAGGCGCAGGCCAAGCAGTCGGCCGCCCAGTTCCTGTCCGGATACCTCCCGGGCGCGACCGCAGGGAAGGGAGACGCATTTTACGGATACTACCATTTTAACGTGCTGCGGGGTGGGCGTCAGGTCGGCATGCTCAGCGTCAACGCGCAAAGCGGCCAGGTCTGGTACCACACTTGGCATGGCGTGTTTCTGGATAAGAGGGAGATCCGCCAGTAACTTGGCACGCAGAATCCCAAGCGTGACGCTCGCCGTTCGCGCAAACCGCTTTGTCGCCAAGGGATCGGCCGCGCCCCCGGACAATGGGACAGGCTCAAGGTGGGCTTTGCAGAGGAGGCCCCGGCCAACGACCTAAACCACCTGACCATCAGAACTGCGGGCATTCCTAAATGCGGGGGGCCAACAACGTTCACGTGACTTCCAGGATGCCGCTGATGTTTGGTAGAGACGAAATCCCCCTCCCGGCACCACGATTCCGTCACCAGCTTTAGGTAGCGACGCGGCTTTTAGCGCGGCATCTATTTTGCCCGTATTTCTAAGAGCCCGCGCATCCGGGACTCAATTCTTTACTCGATTCTTTTGCGAGATTTTCGCCCCTCTAATCTGCACTTCCCCAATGCGATTCATGCCACTACACGCGATCCACAGCGCGCTGCCATCCGGCGTATGCACCATGTTCCGCACCACTCCTCCGCCCGACGGAATCGCCCATGTTTGGAACTTCTCCGTCTTCGGATCAAACCGCACAATTGTGTTCGGCTTCGTGTTCGATTCACTGTACCACACGATTCCGTTCGCGATCGTAATCCCATAGGGCTGCGACTTTGGCCCGCCCGGCGAAGGCCATTCCGTCATTGCTCCCGTCTTGGTATCGAACCGCCCCAGATATCCGCGCGAGTAGTCAGAGTAATAGATCACGTCATCCGAAGCAATCGCCACGCGCCGTGGCCGGCTGTCTCCATGCGGCAAGACGTATTCGTGGATGTCCAGCGTCTCCGGATCGATACTGGCGATCTTGTTCGCGCCGAACTCCACAAAGTAGGGAATGCCCTTCGAGTTGATCACCATGCCGTACGGATTTGACCGCGGCGTCGGCGAAGTCACGAGCTTGATCTCGCCGGTCCTCAAGTTCAGCCGTCCCACCATGTTCGCGCCTTGCACGGTGAAGAAGATCCTGTCGGGCCCATCAAAAATCGGCGTGTGCGGGTCGCGCGCCTTGGAATCGGGCATCGGATATTTCGTAACTTTGCCGGTCTTTGGATTGAGTTTTCCGATGTAAGCGGCGAAATTTGCGGTATACCACGCGTTGCCGTCCTTGTCGGCAACCAATCCATGCGGCCCCGACTTCGGCGGCAACTTGTATTCCTTGAACGTCTCCGTCTTGGGATCGAACCGCCCCAGCACATTGGCCATCTGGCCCGTGTACCACACCGAGCCATCCGGAGCGTACATCGGATCGTGCGGCCGCGATCCCAGCGTCGGTACCACCCATTCTTTGATCGTGACGTCTGCACGACCGGGAACGATCCTCGCTTCAGGCCGTGGCGTCGGAGGAAAATGCGCGACCAGATAATTCAGCACGGTGTCGAACTTGTCTTGCGGCAATGGTGCGCCCACGTTGATCATCATGTGCAACACCGTGTTCCACTGGTCGCGGTCATGTCCCGCGTTCGTTACCTGCGCGAGCGAATGGCAAGCCCCGCACGCCGCCTGCACCGTCGCTTTGCCCTCGCCTTCGGGCAATTGTACCGGCTGCTGATTTCGTCCTGAACTGCCATGGGGAGCAGTCCAAGCGAGGAAAATCCTTTGCTCGACATAGTGTCTCCTCGTCCAGAGCCGTAGATCAACTCACCCGGTGTGCGCCATTCTAGTCTTCCATTCGATCTTTGCGGAGTTTCCCTTGAAACACCTGCCGTCCATTCGACCGTGTTATGGAATCCGCTTTTGCCCTCTATCGTACCGCGGCGAGCCGCCCCCGCGGAATCTTGGTCTTTTCGGATGCCCCACCCTTGCGTTCGTGCCCAGTAAGCGGCCATCGGGGCCTTGTATCCTACAATCCTGTGACTGATCACCGCGCCGCAGGCTATATGCTGTACTTTGGCCGTGTGGCGCTCACTGAAGATCAATACCGTCCGGTCGTCCCGGTGAAACCAGACTGGTCTAGGTTGGGGACTGCGTGCGTGCTTGAGCGCGGTCCAAGTATCCGGCCGCCTCAGCCCGCGTGAGCACCGCCTGGATCGTCTCAACCAGGGTGCGAGCCGACTCCACCGTGAGTTCTACGGCGACCCGCGCGCCCGGCCCCTGTGCCTCATTTACAAAGTCGATATTCAAAGCATGCTCCAGCGGGAGGCTGAAAGGGTGGTCATAGGACACGTTGGCCTGGCGCACAGTGAACCACCCGCCCGGTCCCTTGCCTCTGCCCTCGACCTCCACCTGCCTGGCGATCATCGTGCACATTGTCGGTCTCCTCTCCACTGTCAACCAAGATGCTTCTGAAGGAAGGCGAAAACCTTGTGCCAGCCGTCCACCGCTTGCTGCTGCCGATAGGCCGGCCGGTCATAGTAGAAGAAACCATGGCCCGCATTCGGATACATGTGAAACTCATAGGTCTTGCCGTACTTCTTGAGTTCCTCGTCATGGCGGGTCACCTGTTCGGGCGTGGGGCCCTTGTCCTCCTCACCAAAGAGGCCCAGGAGCGGGCAGGAAAGGTCCTTGGTGTAGTCGATCGGGGCCACGGGCTGCTTGGGCGTGAGTTCCTCCCTGGACATTACTACGCGCCCCCCCCAGCAGTCTACAGCCGCGTCAAAGCCTTTCGCACGACACGCTGTGAGATACGCGTGTCGGCCGCCCGAACAAGTGCCGAAGACACCCACTTTGCCGTTGATGTAGGGGAGCGAGCGTAGGTATCGCATTGCTCCTCCAACATCGCCCACGACCTGATCGTCGGGCACGCCCCCTGCTGCGCGCACTTTCGCGGCCACGTCCTCAGGAGTGCCGTGGCCGTCGCGGAAGTAAAGATTTGGAGAGAGCGCGGAATAGCCGTGTTGTGCAAACCTGCGCGTTGCCTCGCGGTACCACTCGTCCCAGCCGGGCAGGTGGTGGATCAGCACCACGCCAGGAAAGGGGCCAGGGCCCAAGGGTCGGGCAAAGTAGGTGTTGATAACGTCCCCGTTGGCGCCGTGCATCGTGACGGTCTCTGCAAGCATCCCTTCATACATGTCAGTCTGGTACATGGCTGCTCCTCTTGTCATCTGCGCGCCTCACGCATACATGACCAAAGTAGGCGATCCCCGCTTCAAAAGTCATCTTGATCTCCTTTGTACAGGTCACCCGAAACAAAGGCAGAACAGCTTGATGTCGCTCTCAAGCGTAGTCACGCAGTTTGAATTCGCCGAGCGCATATTTCGTACGGTCACATCGACAAGCTCCTTTGCCTGTCCATTAGAATTGGGCCTGCCTACTCGGCGATCGGCGCAAACACGGCGCGCCCGGCGAAGCGATAGCTGGGGTAGAACCGCCGCAACTCTCGGCCAATTCGAGCGTCCGGAAGATGCGCCGCAACACCTTGTTCGTGGCTTCGGTGACCGCGAGTCGATAGCCTTTACGCGTGGCATGCTCCAGGCATGGGCGGGCCTGATCGAGCGCGCCGCAGAGGCGGACGACCTGGTGATGAGGGGCAATGCACGGTTCCGAGTTGTTCTCACGACCGGGCATAAAATAGGTCGTAGTAGGCAGGAGCCGGAGTGAAGGTGAACGGTCGGATGCCCCGGGACGGAGAGCAAGGTCGTGGCGAACGCCTCGTTCGTCTGGCTACTCCTTCGGCCGAGAGGGAGATTCCGTGGATTCGCGGTATTCTGTACAAGGCCATAGCCTGATGATCCCTTTCGGAGACAAGACTGGAACCGTTTCAGGAGGAACCGGGGAGGCGGATTCCATCGGACCGGCGACTCTACCGCCGCGCCGGCCTTGATTGTTATCGTGGCCGGAGACGCTAAGCTGCCCACATCAGCCATTAAGCTCGCGACCTGGAACGTCAATGGGATCCGGGCACGTCAGGGCGAGGTCCAGCAATGGATCGAGCGCGAGCGTCCGGATCTCGTCTGCCTGCAGGAGATCAAGGCTGAGTCCAACCAGGTGCCACCTGCACTGTGTGAGATGGAGGGGTACTGGTGTTATTGGCACGGAGGCAAAGGCTACTCGGGCGTCGGTCTTCACGTCAGCAAGGAAATCGCACCCCAACGGCCGCTGTTCGTTCATCCCGCGTTCGATTGCGAGAATCGAATCGTTGTGACGGAGGTCGCCGGCATCACCATCGGGTCGGTCTATGTGCCGAACGGTGGTCGAGACTTCGCGGCGAAAATACGATTCCTCGAAGCGCTGGACGAATACGCCGCGTCGTTCCAGACCGAGGTTGCAGGAGAAGTACGCCAACTCGTGCTGTGCGGGGATATGAACGTAGCGCGGTCGGATCTTGATGTACATCCGAAAGAGCGCAAGCCCCGGGCGATTGGACAACTTCCTGAGGAGCGCGCACTGATCGAGCGGATCCTGAGCCGCGGCCTAGTGGACCTGGGTCGCACCCTCGACCCGAACAACGACCGTCTCTTCACCTGGTGGGCGCCCTGGCGCAACCTGCGACAGCGGAACATCGGGTGGCGCCTCGACTATGTGTTCGTGAGCAGCTTGTTGGCAGCGCGGGCGACCGCCTGCGTCGTCCAGAGAGAGGTGGGAACCAGCGACCATGCGCCTGTGCTGGCCCGCTTCAGTTGAATACAGCACGCCAACATAGCGAAGTCCGACAGCGCCAAACCGACCCAGCCCTCCGCGGAGGGCTGGCACCGCACGGCGTTAAGCAACTTCCCAGGCCGCCGATGTTTAGTAAAGACGAAATCCCCCTCCCGGTACCAATTGAAGGAGCGTCCTCAAGCAGCAGGCCCAGATTGCCCCGGAGCTCCGCCACAAGCCCCGCG
>VBAO01000147.1:0-4967 GCA_005883865.1 Candidatus Segetimicrobium genomatis | reverse complement strand
CCAACGCGCCTGCGCAAACGGTGCGAACTCGGCCACGGCTCCGCCGTTCCTGGTCGCGGTGCAGATTTGGCATGTTGGGCCCTCACGAGGCGACGCTCGGACACCACCCGGACCCCCCTGGCGTTCGATTTGAGACCGTGAGGAGCCCGGTGTTGCTTGGTGCGTCTCTCTTTCACCGTACTGGTGCAGGCTAAAGAGGGAGTGCCTCCCTCCGCGCTGCCCTTCATGGTGTGCGAAAAGGACCGCCACGTCACTCGAAGGGGTCCGGTCAAGCCACGGATAGTCGGATACCCGGGTGTCTGGCAAAGTGCAGCCGTGAGTGACCTCGGACATCTCGTGATGCTCGAGCGGGGTCGTGGGTAGCGACAGAAGCCACATACCGGAGCCATACAAGGACTCTTAACCGAACTGGCCGAAAGTGCGGGCAGGTCAGAGGAGCCCGCAGGAGGGAGCCGGGCAGCACTGGCGAGAGTTTCTCTGAGGAACGTGTTCGGCGGCGGCAAGCCTGCGGACATGCGCGGTCAACGCCGCTCCGGCCGCGAGGACGATTAGTAAGACGCATTGCGAAGGCGTGGGTCACTCAGCAAAACGAAGGGGCAAGAGAACTGGGCCATATTGGAGATCCCAGATAGACGATGGCGGAGGAGGGCATCTTGCGATGGCACACACATCCCCGGTCGAGAAGTCAACGGTGGCACCGCTCATCCTGCAGGGGGACGTTCGAGACGGCCGGGCGTGGAGGCGAGATGAGATTTCATCACGGGACTGGCTGGTGCCGCTACCGCAGCGCTGCATCGAAGAACTGGACGTCGTCGCTCGCCGGGTGCGACAGGACCCACTGCCGGTGATCCTGCTGAGTCCGGATCAATTCTCGCTCGCGGCGTGCGCCGAGGCGATGGGCCAGGTGCGCGAGAAGCTCCGCGCGGGCATCGGCCTAGCAGTGCTGGACCGCGTGCCTGTGGAGCGCTACGCACTGGAAGAGAATCAGGCGCTTGCGTGGCTGCTCGGAAGCTTGGTCGGCCGACTGGTCGCTCAAAAGTGGAACGGGACGATGCTCTACGACGTGCGCGACACCGGCCAGGCACTCGAGTACGGCGTGCGGCGCTCGGTCACGAATCTCGATCTGACCTTCCACACGGACGCGCCGTGGCTGGATCCCCCGCCGGAAATCGTCGGACTCTACTGCATCAACCCGGCTGCGGAGGGGGGCGTGAGCCGGTTCGTCAGCCTCTGCACCGTGCACAATGAGTTCACGCATCGCCACCGCGATCTTCTCCCGCGCCTGTATCGTCCCTTCCCGTGGGACCGCCAGGCCGAGCACGCGCCCGACGACACCAAGGCCGCGCGCCGCCCGATCTTCCATTACGACGGCCAGACTTTGCTGGCACGCTTCAACGAGAAGCTCATCAGCTCCGGGGCCGACCTGGCCGGCGACCCACTCGATAGCGAGGGGCAAGAGGCCCTGGAGGCGATGCGGGCGATCGTGGACTCGCCGGAGCTATGGGTCAAGTTCACCGTCGAGCGCGGCCAAGTCCAGTACATCAACAACCGACAGTTCGCCCATAGCCGCACCAACTTCAAGGACGCGCCTGAGCCTCATCTCAAGCGTCACATGATCCGCCTCTGGACTCGCGAGGAAGGCCGGCGGACCTTCCACCCCTGAGGCAGCCAGCACGTCATATCCACGAGGTGCGGATGCCCCTGAACGCCATCACCAGTTTTTCGGAGGTGCTTTCCAAACGGATGGTCGGCGAGTAGCACGAGATGGAGGCCGAGCACCTCCAGGACATCCTGGCCTCGGTTTCATCTTCCTACCGTGATTGACAGTGCGCTGACCCTGGTCCGGGAGCGCGAGCTGCCATGGGATTGCCCTGGACCACGCCGCGGATGCGGCTTGCCGACGTACATGAGTAGGAGGGGCGACGATGTTAAGAACACCCTTATGCCGAGCCCTCGGCATTGAATACCCAATTTTCTCGGTCGGCTTTGGAGGCGGAGCCGGACCGGAGCTAGTGGCAGCCGTGTCGAACTCCGGCGCCTGTGGCGTGCTTGGGGGCGCTGGAAAAGAGGCAGCTTACCTCCGAGGCGAGATCCAGCGCGTTCGTACTCTGACGAGGAAACCATTTGGCGTAAATCTCATCCTGGCGGTCCTGAAGGAGGGGCAGATCGAAGCCTGCCTCGAAGAGAATGTACCGTTACTGGTCCTCTTTTGGGGGGATCCAACGCCCTACATCCCGAAAGCGCGCGACCTGGGCACCAAGGTATTCATCCAGGTCGGCTCGGTGGACGAGGCCAAGCCTGCAGCCAAGGCAGGCGTCGACGCCGTCATCGCGCAAGGATCTGAGGCGGGCGGTCATGTGAAGGGCCGCATTGCACTCTCGAATCTCCTGCCCGCGGTTGTCGATGCTGTGAAACCGGTTCCGGTGATCGCCGCCGGAGGAATCGCAGATGGCAGGGGGCTTGTGGCAGCGCTCAACCTCGGAGCGCAGGGCGTATCGATGGGCACTCGATTCGTCGCCAGCCACGAAGCGTTCGTGCCGCGCGAATACAAGGAGCAGGTCGCACAGAGCACCGCCGAAGACACGGTGTACTCCGCACTCTTTGACGGGGGCTGGCGGGATGCACCCCACCGCACGCTTCGGAACAAAGTGGTGGAGGAGTGGGAAGCCGCGGGCCGCCCGCCATCCGGGCGACGTCCAGGTGAGGGGACGGTTTTCGGCACCCGCACGAGAGCCGGTGTTGCCCAGGACGTTATGAGGTACGATGCCATCATGCTCACTCCTGAGTTCAAGGGCGCTATCGACTATGCTCCGCTCTGGGCAGGGGAGTCGTGCAGCCTTGTGAACGACATCAAACCCGCAGCCCAGATCGTCAACGATATCATTCGCGAGGGCGAAGAAGTCATCGCGGAATTGGAACGGACGTAGAAGGCAAAACGCTGAGCGAAGGGACGAGAACGCTGTGGCAAGGATGCCAAGGGGAGATAGCTGAGGATAGGGGATGGCGTGATCGGGCTACCGCCCCGGTCGCCAGGGGCCAACTGTGTCTCCGCGTGCCCCCGTCCATCATGGAAATACGTGATATCCCCGCAGCCCGAAACCCCCTTACGTTCCCGCAACGCATCGCGACGCACTCTACCGAGCAGACCTTCTACTTCGATCAACAGGGCCTTCTTTCGTCATTCCGATCCGCGGGTGGAATGAGCCGCCTTACTGATTCCAATCGATCAGCCCTTGTCGAGGTGTGTGCGACATTCGTTTCGAAATAGCAATACTGTCCGCTGACACCCAGCACGATCGATTGGCGTACTGGCGCAGCGATCGGCAGCGCCGGGGGATAAGTCGGTCGCAGCGTAGGAGATACCGATGTCATGTCGCCGACGCGACTCGCACGGCGCTGGCCTTGCCTGACAGAAGGCAGGAACGAGGAGAAGCCGCATGAGTGATTTGGCCAACCCTTCTGAAAACGATCCATCGGCCCCGTACAACGACGCGCCTCTGGCGCCCACAAACTCTCGTAGGAGCCTTCAATGAACAGCAGCCTTCCGGATATCGGCCGTGTCTCCACCTCACAGATCGGCGGCCTCGAGATTCGTCTCGCGCGGGGCGGGGAGGATGTGCTTGAGTATTGCTCGCGTAAGGCGCTCGGTTTTATTCCGTGGTTCCCGCTCGCGATGGGGCAATTGGCCGCGTCCGGCGGGCCGATTGCCGATGCGGCGAAAAGTCATGGCGCGACCTCCGGACAAATCGCGTTGGCGTGGCTGCTGCGGCGCTCTCCCGTGATGCTGCCGATTCCAGGTACGTCGTCCGTGAGCCACCTAGAGGAAGACATTGCCGCCGCGGGGCTCGTCCTCGGGGAAGCCGAGTTCGCAACCATAGGCACAGAGGCGTGACCCGTGACGCTGGGCTCGGATTCAACATGATGGGCGGATCAAGCGTCCCCCCAGGCCACCTGCATGACTGACACACCATCGCGGACACCCATTGTGCTGCATGCAGGCGCCGAGGTAACATTCCCGACGTTGACCCCGGCGCAGGTGGCTCGCGTGGCATCGCATGGAAAGGTCCGAAAGGTCGACGCCGGCGAGGTGCTTTTCAGAGCGGGAGAGCCGGCCATACAGTTCTTCGTCGTCACCGCGGGCCGCCTCGAGGCCGTTCGGGAGTCCGCGGCCGGCGAGGAATTCCTGATCGACCTTCGACCCGGCCAGTTCAGCGGCGAAGTCACCACGCTGGCGGGTCGTCAAGCATTGGTCACCATCCGCGCCGCCGAATCGGGAGAAGTGATCGAAGTCGGCCGCGACGAGTTGCTGTCTCTCGTACAAGCGGACAGCGAACTGAGCGACCTGTTTGTCAGGGCGTTCATCTTCCGACGGCTGGACCTCGTGGCCCACGGCGTCGGCGACGTCGTGCTCGTCGGTTCGGTGCATTCACCTGGAACGCTCCGCATCAAGGAATTCCTCACGCGAAATGATCATCCCTACGCCTACATCGATCTCGATCGAGACGCGAGCGTTCAGGATTTGCTCGACCGATTCCACGTGCGAGTCGACGACGTCCCGGTGGTGATCTGCCGCGGGACGGTCGTCCTGCGGAACCCGACGAACGGAGAGATTGCCACCTGCCTTGGATTCAACGAGGCCATCGACCAAACGCACACGCGCGACGTGGTCATCGTGGGCGCCGGGCCGGCAGGACTGGCGGCAGCCGTGTACGCCGCGTCCGAAGGGCTTGACGTCGTAATGGTCGAGATGAATGCCCCGGGCGGCCAGGCCGGCTCGAGTTCGAAAATCGAGAACTATCTCGGCTTTCCGGCCGGCATCTCCGGACAGGAACTCGCGGACCGCGCCTACCTCCAGGCCCAGAAATTCGGGGCGCAGATCATTATAGCCAAGGCTGCGACGCGTCTGGCCTGCGACCGCAGACCGTATCGCATCGAGTTCGACGACGACTCACACGTTGCCGCGCGGA
>VBAO01000146.1:749-5752 GCA_005883865.1 Candidatus Segetimicrobium genomatis | reverse complement strand
GGCCTGGGATGCGCTTCTCCGGCGTCCGGTTGAGCGCCAGCCGCCCGCCATGCGCCGGGCTGGAAGGTCGAACGAGGGGATCCCGCGCACCCGTCCCGAGACCGAAGGCCCCCATGACCGCCGCCAGCGCGGTCACCGTGCTGAGCCAGAGCCCGGCGCGCCGCCACGCAGCCCGCCGGGGAATCGCGTGGTGCAGGCCTTGCTGCGCCAGGGCCATCAGCGCCCGCCGCACCGCGAGCCGCCCCTCGGGGAGCGGCACCCACTGGCTGGCGGCCCGCAACAGTCGCGCCGTGTCCCGCAGTTCGGCGATCTCCGGAAGCACCACGGTGGGCCCGAGGGCGCCCCTTGGTTCGCTGCGCCCGAGCAGCCCGCGGAGCAGGGTCTCTAACTGGACCTCATCCGGCTGCTCGTTGATTTCCGGCATCCTGTGTGTCGTCACCCGCCGATGCCTCCTTCCAGACCTCTCGCAGCGCCTTGAGTGCGCGAAGTTGCAGCCTCAAGACGGTGTCTTCCGTCCTTCCCATGAGTTCGCCGACTTCTCGCGCACTCAAGCCCGCGACGATCCGCAGGAGCAACACCTGCCGGTGCTCCTGGCTCAGGGTGTCCACGCAGCGCCACACGACGCCGCTTTCCAATCGCCCGATCGCCAGTTCTTCCGGATCCTCCTCGGCGCCGGGGGCTGGCCCGGCGAACTTCCCAGGCCGCTCCTCACCCCGGGGACGGGAGGCCAGGTGGCTGGCGATCCCCACGAGCCATCGCTCGACATCGCCTGGTGTGGTGCCTTTCTGGAAGACCCCCAGGGCGACGGCGAACACCTCGGCGGCCAGTTCCTCCGCCACATCAACGTCGCGGAGCCGCCACACCAGGTACCGGAACACCCGGGGATAGTGGACGTCATAGAGACTGGCGAAATCCTCTCGACTCATCTCGGCTGCCCCTCACGCACCGGCGTACCCGCCAGGTTCACGCGCGCCGAATCCGCCATCGGCCCCTCGGCTGCCACTCTCCTTGCACCTATGTACCTGCCCTCCCTGAGAAAGCGCAGACTCCTTCCCCAAGATGATTCGGTCTATCGATCGCACGTCTCCGCGGCTATCATCCGAACCATCCGGACGAACCGAGAACGCACGACGGCAACGACGAGATGGGGTGAGGGTGCGTTGGGGTCTTGGATCGGACCATTGCGCCCTCGGGGAACAGGCCGGTGGGGGGCGCGGAGCCCGGTGAGAAGAGTTCTCAGCAGTTCGCTAGAAGGTGTATGGAAGATCTCAGAACGTGGTGGCTACCATCCTCTATCGATCGCCCGAACGTACCGCTCGGCCGAACGGGCGATGGCGGTCTTCGCCGATGAATCAATCCCGCGGTTGAACCAACCTCCATAGACCCGATCAAAGAGAAACGGCTCGACCGCCCCGGCGATCCGTCGCACGGCCGGCGCGGAGAGCGGGATGAGGTTGGGATAGCTGTACATGAAGCTCACATGGCGGCGGTCGAAAACGACCTGAAGGGAGTCGCCCGTCAACAGCGCCCCTCGGCCGCCGGCCCCGGCGGGCCAGTGGAGCGCGGATGCGCCTTCGAAGTGGCCGCCGCAGTGGATCAACGTGAGCCCGCCCGGCAGCAGACGGGTTTCCGCCGTCCAGAACACGATGGCGGGGTCGGGTCGCATGACCCAGTTCCTGTCGGCCGCGTGCAGGTAGATCGGCGCCCCGCCAAATGTCCGGCTCCACTCGACCATCGAGGCGTAGAAGTGGGGGTGCGAGACGGCGATGGCCGAGATGCCGCCCAGGGCTTCCACCGCCCTCACGGCCACGTCGTCGATCAGGCTCGTGCAGTCCCACAAGACGTTCCCCGCGGGGGTTTGCACGAGCAGGGCCCGCTGCCCGATGGCGAAGCTCGGCTCGACGCCGAGCCCCGTAAGCCCGGGCTCCTCCGTGCGCACGTCGGCGCGGTGGTCCCGTCGCAGGTCGTCGAGCGTCGTCCACGACTGCCCGTCCCAGTTGACGTACTGGCGGTCGTCCTCGCAGACCGCGCAGCGGTCCGGCGGCCGGTTCGTCTCGGCGTATTGGACCCCGCAGGTGGAACAGATGTACCATGGCATGACGACAGCCCCTCCGCATCCCAGGGATCGTTCGCGCGACGCGGCGCCGGGTCTCGCCTTATCCGATCCGGAAGAGCGATGCCGCGTTGTCGTGCGCGATCGCCTGGCGCTCCCGCGGAGTGACCCCGGCGCCGTCCAGGGTCACGAGGGGCTCCGGGTCGCCCATATCGAACGGCAGGTCCGTCCCCAGGAGCACGCGGTCGGCTCCCACCAGACCGATCAGGTAGCGCAGCGCCTCGGCCGAGTGAACCACGGTGTCGTAGGAGAACGCGCGCAAATACGCCCGGGGCGCCTGCGCGGCTCCCCGGCACTCTCGGCGCACGGCGTACCCGCGGTCGAGCCGGCCAAACTGATACGGCCAGTACCCGCCCCCGTGAGCGAGGAACGGCCGGAGATCCGGGTGCCGGTCCAGGACGCCGCCGAAGATCAGCTGCGCCGCCGCCAGCGTTGTATCGAACGGGTTGGCGGCCAGGTTGTGCAGGTAGTGCGCGGCGACCCGCGGGGTGGCAATCACGTAGGCGGGGTGGAGAAAGACGGGGACCCTCGCTTCGGCGCACGCGGCCCAGAACGGCTCGAGCTCCGGATCGGCCAGTTCGCGTCCGCGCACGTTGGTGCCGATCTCCACCCCGAGGAAGCCGTGGCCGAGCGCCCACGCGAGTTCTCCCGCCGCCGCGTGGCCGTCCTGCAACGGCACCGTCGCAAGCGCCGGCCGCCCCGCCATCGCCGTGTTCAGCAGCCGTGCCCAGCCCGTTCCCCGCTCCGGGTCCAGCCCGTAGCCCAGCAGGTCGACCCAGGGCGACACGATCTGCACGTCGCATCCGGCCGGGCGAGGAGGGTCGAGCAGGCCGGGGAGCAGCGGCCGGCTGGTCTCGCCGGATGCGAACGCGATGCGGCCGTCCGATTCCAACCGCACGCCGAGCCGCGCCCCGTCCGCGGCGATGCGGGCGGAGAGGTCGGGCGGGACCAGGTGGGCATGGGCATCGATCATCGGGACGTTCCCCCACCTTGGCCTTCGCGGGGCCGTCCTCCTTCCGGGGGCCCGGCGCCGGGCATCTCCAAAGGACCTGGGGACGCCGCGCGACGTTCCTCGGCGGCGCGGACTCCCCGGAACTTGATCAACAGCAACACGTCGTACATCGCTTTCAGCGCACCGCCAATCAGCAACGGCCAACCGAAGGGTGAGAGGGTCAGCAGGTACCCCGCGAGGATCGGGCTCACCGCGGTGGCGAGGCTCCGGGGCACGGCGGTGATGCTCGCCGCGGCCGGCCGCTCCTCGGGTGTCACCACCGCCATGACGTACGAGGTTCGCGTAGGCACGTCCATCTGCGATAGCGCGTTGCGGGCCAGCAGCAAGCCAATCGCCGTGGCGAGGTTCGGCGCAAACGGGACCAGGATCAGAAAGAGGTTCGATGGCAGGTGTGTGAACACCATCGTATTGATCAGACCGATCCGCTCCGAAATCGGCACGGCGACCAGAAAGGACAGGGCGGAACACACGCTGCTCCAGAACAGGATCGACGAGGCCGTCGTGACCGACAGATGGAACGCTTGAAAGAGCCAGAGCGCCAGCAACGATTGGACGAAGAATCCGCCGCCGAACGCATCGATGCTGAACAGTGCCGCGAGACTGTAGACGACGTGTTTCGATTGTCCCAAAGCGGGCCGAGCGGCCTGCGCCGTAGACGGCGCCTCGACGGCCGTCGATAAAGGGCGATAAAGCAGGAGTGCCACGAGGCCGAGTGCGCCATAGACCCAGAACGTGAACTGTACGGCGGCGACCCGGCTGATTCCGAAGGGTGCCGCCACAAGGTCGGGGATCGACGCGGCCAGCGTCCCCATCGCCGCCATGAGCGTTCCAACCAGACTATAGCGGGCAAACAACGCGGTCCGCCGCCGCGGCTCGACCGTCTCGGCCAACACGGTGTGTTCGAGCGGCAGGAAGACGCTGACATCGCCCGCCGATGGGTTCATGGTACCGACAAATGCGATGACGAGGATCAGCCAGTACTGGCGCGTGAGCGCGAAGCCCGCCCCCGTCGCCGCCATCAACAGGCAGGCGGCGAGCAACATCGAGCGGCGGGAATACCGATGTGCGATCCCCCCCAATGCGAGGGTCAGTAAGGCTGACCCCAGCAGCGTGCTCGTGATGATTGCGCCGATGGCCAACGCGCTGAAGCCGAGCCGCAGGAGGTAAATCGGCAGCAACAAGGAGACAAATCCATCGGCAAATGCTCGCACGCTCCTCCCGGCGAGCACCCGCATGGCATCGGCCGAGAATCCTCGCGGCAGGGGCCGCCACCACTCGTCTCCTGTCACTGCAGGCCGCAGGGCCACGTCACCGCCGCTTCCTGCGGGGGCGCCCACGGGGGACCTGCGAGAGAGCGACGTGGAGCCCATCGAAGAGGGCGATCCCGTGCGCCTCGCGCTCCGCGTCGGAGCGGGTCAGCCATCCCCTCAGGACCGCGTCGATCCCCGCCACCTCGGGCCGTGTGTACCGGCCGTCACGGAGGTCGATTTCGTGCACGATCTCGGCGATCGCCCGCAGCCCGGGATCGTCCAGCCCGAACGCCCTCGTCATGGTCTCGAACGTGCAGAGGTTGCCCTGGTGGCCGAACGGGCCGCGGCTCATGTCGAACGCGACCTCGTCGGGTTGCGGGGCGTCCGAATAGCGGATCTGCGCTCGAGGGTTGATGAACCGCCGGATCAACCAGGCGCACGCCAATCGGTCGACGTGAGGGTTCGGACGCGTCACCCACCGCTTGGTCCGGTACGCGTCCACCGCCGGGGGGGGACCTCCGCCCTCGGCGGGCCGGACGAGAGCATCTGCTCGACCCTCGCCAGCCGTGCCGCCACCTGCGCCCCCTCCGGGCAATTGAAGAAGTCGATGCGCGCGATCTCTCCGTGC
>VBAO01000146.1:0-727 GCA_005883865.1 Candidatus Segetimicrobium genomatis | reverse complement strand
GTCAGTACGCTTTCGAGTTCGGCCGCACGGGCATCGACCGCCGCATACGCTTCCCTCCGCGCCGCCTGGAAGAGCTCCACCAGCCGGGCATCGGTGAGCCCCTCGAACCGCTCGACGCGCAAGAGCAGGGCTTCCCCCTTCGCCTGCTCGACCTCCTGGGCGAGCCACTGGAGTCCCTCGACACACTCGTCGCGCGCCGGGAGGACGTGGACGCCTCCTTTGGGCGAGATCGCCCCCAGGGCGCGCAGCCGCCGCCAGACCGCGACCCGAGGGCTCGAGCGCGCCTTTGAGGGGAGCGAGTAGGAGAAGACCACCCAGTGCATCGGAGTGCCCCGTGGCGAAGCGGGCTTGACTGATGGTATCATATATTGCTAGTATGTGCAATAAGTATTTCATTCCAGACCCCTGGGCCGAAGGGTTTGCGGGGCGGCGCCTGCCGCCCGGTCGCGGCCACACGAGGGATGCGAGGGGGTGTTCCTGATGAAGTGGGTCACGCGGAAGAACGCGCACGTCGACCGGATCGCCTGTCCCTGGCTCATCCGGCGCTTCGTGGACCGGGAGGCCGAGTTTGTCTTCGTGGCCGCCGACCAGGTGGCCGCCGTGGCGGCGCGCGAAGGCGCCATTCCGTTCGCCGTCGAGAGTGTGGAGCTGGGCCACGGCGGCCACCTGGGCGGCGGCCACGAAGACAAACTCGGCCTCCCGGTCCACGAAGCGCCGGATGAGCCAG
>VBAO01000189.1 GCA_005883865.1 Candidatus Segetimicrobium genomatis | reverse complement strand
GACCGGGAGAGCGAACCGGTCAAGCGGGATACCCTGCTGCGGGAGATCGTCGACGTCGAAGGGATCATCTGCCTGATCACCGAGAAGATGGACGCGGAGGTCATCGAGCACGCGCACCGGTGCCGGGTCATCGCGCAGGTGGCCGTCAGGTACGACAACATCGATGTCGCGGCCGCGACGCGGCGCGGGATCGTCGTCACCAACACGCCCGGGGTGCTCACGGAGACGACCGCCGACATGGGATGGGCGATCCTGATGGCTACCGCCCGGCGCGTGGTCGAGGGCGACAAGTTCACCCGCTCCGGCCGGTGGAAGACCTGGGAGCTGATGGGGTTCACCGGCCAGGACGTCCACGGGGCGACGCTGGGGATCGTCGGCCTGGGGCGGATCGGAGCCTCGATCGCCCGGCGGGCGAAGGGGTTCGGCATGTCGCTCCTCTACTACAACCGCCGCCGCAACGAGGCGCTCGAGGGGGAGCTGGGCGCCCGCCACCTGCCGCTGGACGACCTGCTCCGGCAGTCCGACTTCGTGATGATCAGCTGCGCGCTGACCCAGGAGACCCGGCACCTCATCGGGGAACGCGAGTTGGGGCTCATGAAGCCGAGCGCGATCCTCGTGAACATCGCGCGCGGCCCGATCGTCGATCAGCGGGCCCTGTACCGGGCCCTGGTCGACCACAAGATCTGGGCCGCCGGCCTCGACGTGTTCGAGGTCGAGCCCGTGCCGATGGACGAGCCGCTGCTCAAGCTCGACAACGTGGTGATCCCGCCGCACCTCGGAAGCGCCAGCACCGCGACCCGGACCAAGATGGCGACGATGGCGGCGGAGAACTGCCTGGCCGGGGTCACCGGGAAGGTCCCCCCCAACGTCGTGAACCCCGAGGCCCTGGAGCGGCGCTGACCGGGTCCGCCGCTTCCGGCCGCCGCCCGGTCCCCCGGCGGCCGGCGTAGGCCGTGGGCACGCTCCCCCACATCCTCACGCTGGACCTGGGGACCTCGGCCTGCAAAGCCACGCTCTTCACCCGCGCGGGCCGGGTGGCGGCCCAGGCCGCCATCGAGTACGAGACCGCCCATCCCGCCCCCGGGTGGGCGGAGCAGGACCCCGAGGCGTGGTGGCAGGCGGCGCAGGCCGGCGTTCAGCGGCTCCCCCCGGCGCTCCGCGGGAGCGTCTCCGCGGTCGGCCTCAGCAGCCACCGCGGGGGGGTCGTCCCGATGGACGGAGACGGCCGCCCGTTGAGCCGCTGCATCATCTGGATGGACCGCCGCGCCACGGCCGAGGTCGAGGCACTGGTCCGCGCGTTCGGCAGGGAGCGCCTCCACCGCATCACCGGGTTGGTGCCGGACACGGAGTTCTCCGCCGGCAAGCTCCTCTGGCTCCGGACCCACGCCCCCGAGGTCTTCCGCGCGGCGCGGCTGTACCTGCAACCTCGGGACTACCTCTACTACCGGCTCACCGGGGCGGCGGCGACCGATTACACCCTCGCGTCCAGGACGATGCTCTTCGACCTCGGCCGGCGGGAGTGGTGGGACGAAGGGTGCGCATTCGTGGGCGTGACGCCGCAGCACTTCCCCCCGGTCTACCCCTCCGCCAATGCGCCGCACCGTCTCTCCCCGGCGGCGGGGGAGGCGCTGGGCCTTCCCCCCGGGACCCCCGTGGCCCTGGGCGCCGGTGACCGGCCGTGCGAGGTGCTGGGGTCGGGCGCCGCCGGCGGCTGGATCATGGTCTCGACCGGGACGACCACGAACGTCTCGGCCGCGGTCCCCGGCCGGCCGGAGCGGGTCGATCCCCGCGTGATGTGCTCGCTCCACGCGGTCGATGGGATGACGGTGCTTGAGCAGGGGATGGCCGCTTCCGGCGCGATCCTCCGGTGGTTCCGCGACACGCTGCTCGGGGGCCGTCGCGACTACGCGGCCCTGGACGCGCTGGCCTCGGATGTCCCTCCGGGGGCGGATGGGCTGCTCTTCCTCCCGTTCATGATGGGCGCGCGCGCCACACGGTGGAACCCGGCGGCCCGCGGCGCGTGGTTCGGCCTCACCGAGGCGCACAGGACCGGGGCCTTGGTGCGCAGCATCATGGAGGGCGTCGCCTACGAACTGCGGGCCTGCCTCGACATCCTGGGGGAGATGGCCGTGCCGGTCTCCGGGATCCTGGCGGTGGGCGGCGGCGCCCGCAGCGCGCTCTGGCCCCGGCTCTTCGCCGACGTCACGGAGTACCCGGTGCGCGTGCCGGCCCAGACCGACGCGGCGTCCCTCGGGGCGATGCTGCTGGGCGCCGCGGCGACGGGAACCGCCGGCCGCGTCGAAGAGGCGGCGCGGTCGATCAACCCGGTCGCGGCCGCGATCGCCCCCGATCCGGCGGCGGCCCGGCGGTACCGCGAGGGCTACGCCCGCTACAACCGGCTCTACGAAGCGCTCCGCCCCACCTTTGAGGATCCTCCGTGAGTGACGGCGGCCGGGCTGCGCCGACGGCAGGAGTTGAGGAGCGACAAAAGAAACTTCAGGCAAGAGGCCAAGGGGGAGGGTTCGATGGCGGACAAACGCACGCAGCGACGCAAGGGATGGACGCGGCGCCGGTTTTTGCAAACGGCGGGAGCTGCCACAGCCGCGATGGCGGCCGACTCGGCGCTCGCCGCCTACGGCGTCGGGACGCCCGCGCATGCGGCTCCGCTCACGACGCTTCCGAAACCTCGCGCGGGGGCGCGCATCCGGTTGCTCCAGTGGAACAGCTTCGTCCGAGTGGCCGACAACGAACTCAAGCGTCAGGCGAAAGAGTGGGGCGATGCGAACGGCGTCACGGTGGCGGCCGGGGATGGCCCCGATATCATCCAAATGCAGTACGGCTGGCCGCATCTGTACACGGCGTCCACCCTCACGGTGACCAACGAAGTGAACTATCTCATTGGGCGCCTCGGGAAGGTGCACCCCGTGAACGAGGCCTACTGTAAGGTGCGGGGAGAGTGGCGGGCGATCCCGTACACGCAGGTCCCCAACGCGTGGTCGTACCGGACGGACTACTTCGACAAGGCCGGGGTGAGATCGTTTCCGAAGACCTGGGACGAGCTGCTCGCCGCCGGCAAGAAGGTCGCCGATGCCACTGGGAAGCCCATCGCGCAGACGGTCGGCCACGCCTACGGCGACTCCTTGACGATGTGGAACCCGGTGTTGTGGGGCTTCGGTGGGCAGGAGGTCGATAAGGACGGCAGGACGGTCACGATCAGCTCGAGCGAGACCGAAACGGCGCTCAGGTGGGCGATCCGAGCCGCGCAGGCCGGCATCAAGTGGTTCCCGGAGTGGCTGGACCCCGACAACAACCAGGCCTACCACGCCGACCGCATCAGCGCGACCCTCAACGGCGCCAGCATCTACATCCGCGAGGTCATCGAGTTCAAGCATTTCGACCGGGTCACCGACAACGCTCCCATGCCGAGCGGGCCGAAGGGGAACTTCACGCTGAACCTGGTCATGAACCACGCCGTCATGAGCTGGTCGAGGGAGCGGGACACGGCGAAGGCCTTTCTCCTCCATATCATGGACAAGGCCGTCTATTCGAAGTGGTTGGGGGCCGCCCGCGGATACAACGCCGGCCCGTTCGAGGCCTTCAACAATGATCCCGTGTGGAAGAGCGACCCGAAGATCAAGGCCTACCGCGACGTGGTGGTGGATGCTCGGGGCCAACCCATCGGCCAGTGGGCGGGGTGGCCGGCGGCGCCGAGCAAGTGGACCAGCCAGTCGCAGACGCAGTTCGTCGTCGCCGACATGTTCGCCAAGGCAGTCGCCACCGGCGACACCAGCGCCGCCATCAAGGACGCGGAGGCCAAGCTCAAGGCGATCTACGGACGCTACTAACCCGGCGACACGGCCGTGAGCGCGGCGGGCCGGCCAGCTCAGGCCGCAGACGCGGCGTTCCGCCAGCCGCGTATCCGCGTCTTCGAAGGAGAAGTGCTGCTCGGGTACCTGCTGCTCGCGCCGACGCTCGCCGTCCTGCTGGCCTTCCTCGCCTATCCCTTCGTGATCGGGCTGTGGCTCTCGGTCACCGACTCGGAGGTCGGGGCGATCGGGCGGTTCGTGGGGCTGGGCAACTACCGGTTCGAGTTCCTCCACGACCACGTCTTTCTCCAAAGCTTCTCGAACACGTTCGTCTATACGGCGTGGACCACCGTCTTCAAGCTGGTGCTGGGACTGGTCATGGCCTTGCTCCTCAACCAGGCCTTTCCCCTGCAGCGGTTCGTCCGCGCCGCCCTGCTCCTGCCGTTTATCATCCCCACGGTGCTGAGCACGCTCGCCTGGCGCTGGATGTTCGACCCGACCTTCAGCGTGATCAACTGGGTCCTCACGCGCACCGGGCTCGCGGCACACGGCATGAATTGGTTCGGCACCCCGCGGGCCGCCATGGCGTCCATGATCATCGTCAACGTCTGGCGGGGGGCGCCCTTCTACGGCATTTCGTTCCTCGCCGGGCTTCAGGTCATCCCCGTCGAACTCTACGAGTCGGCCAGAGTGGATGGCGCCACGCGCTGGCAGCAGTTTCTCCGCATCACCCTGCCCATGCTGCGGCCGGTGCTCCTGGTGGTCCTTCTGCTGTCGACGATCCTCACGTTCGCGGACTTTCAGCTTCCGTTCGTCTTGACGAACGGGGCCCCCTACAGCAGTTCGCACTTGCTCGCGACCTGGGCTTACGCGCAGGCCATCCAGGGCGGCGCCGTCGGGGTCGGCGCGGCCATCTCCCTCGTCCTCTTCCCGGTCCTCTCCGTCGTGACCGCGGGCGTGCTGATCGCCCTCCAGAGGCGCGACTGATGGCGACGATCCAGGGCACGCTGCGGCCCGACGCGCCGCCGGCGCCTCGACGGGGGATTCGAAGACAGTCCGCGCGGGGGCACGGCCACGAGATTGGCGACACCCTCCTCGGCCGCTGGATGCGGCTCTACCTCCCGGTCCTGTTTTTCCTGTTCGTCACGCTCTTTCCGTTCTACTGGATGTTCATCACGTCGTTCAAATCCCCCTCGGAGCTGCTCGATTTCAAGCAGAGTCCCCTCTTCGTGATCCATCCGACGCTCGAGCATTATCGCCACCTCTTCACGCAGACCAACTTCGCCCGCTGGAGCCTCAACACGACCGTCGTGGCGGTCGTTTCAACCATGCTCTCCCTGGTGTGCAGCGTTCTGGCCGGCTATTCGCTGGCCCGGCTCCGCTACCCCGGCGCCAGCACGATCGGCTGGGGGATCTTCGTGACCTACCTGGTGCCGCCGACCCTGCTGTTTCTTCCGCTCGCCTTTCTCATCCGCCAGTTGCATCTCTTCAACAACCTCTGGTCCCTGATCCTCACCTATCCGACATTCTTGATCCCGTTCAGCACCTGGCTGTTGATCGGCTACTTCAAGAGCATCCCGCGCGAGCTCGAGGAATCGGCGCTGGTGGATGGCGCGACCCGAGTCCAGGCGATGGTTCGGATCGTCGTTCCGCTGGCGCTCCCGGGGATCCTCTCCGCCGCGATCTTTGCCTTCACCCTCTCCTGGAACGAGTTCCTCTACTCCTTGATTTTCATGAACGACACCATCGCCAAGACCATCTCCGTGGGGGTGACGAGCGAGCTGATCCGCGGCGACGACTTCTTCTGGGGCGAGCTCATGGCGGCGTCGCTGCTGGGCTCGCTCCCGGTGGCGCTCCTCTACTCCTTCTTCGTCGATCGGTTCGTGGCGGGAATGACCGCCGGTGCCGTCAAGGGCTAGCCGACAGGGCTACTACGCCCCGACCGCCCTGGCGGCCCCCGCGCTCCTCATCGTGGCGGGGACGATCGCCTACCCGCTCGGGCTCGAGCTCGAGCTCTGGTTCAGCCTGAGCGACGCTCAGGCCGGGCAGCCGGGCCACTTCGTCGGTCTCGCCAACTACGCCTATCTCCTCCGCCAGCCGACGTACCACGACGCGCTGCTCAATACGCTCGTCTACGTGCACCCGGGGGAGGTCGTCGGCCTTCATGGTGCTTCCCTACTGGTATAATGGGGGCGGCCATGAGGTGTCCGAATTGCGGGAAGCGGAGCGTGATCAGCCACGTCACGGTCCGCTGGAACCAGGTCAAAGGGTCATTTCTGCCCGCCCGGGGGCATTACTGCACCGCGTGCAAGACGGCGTTCGAGGGCGAGCGTCCCCGCACGGGGGAGTTTGCGTTTCGATCCATTCGCGTCGACGCGACGACCGACGCGATCCGCCGGCTGCAGGAGAGCGCGGACCTCATCGTCGTGCGCCACAAGACGGGCGCGCGGGAGGTCCTGTTCTGATCCTCATCCTCGCCGCGCTCGCCGGGGTGGGTCTCGGGTGGGCGCGGGGAGGGCGGCTGGCGGCGGTGGGGCGCCGCCCGCTGCGGGCCCTGCCGCTTCTCGGAGTGGCCGTGCTGCTGGTCCTGCTGCCCAGGCTTCCTCAGTCCGCGCCCGATGCCGTGCGCGCGCTCGGGGCGGCCGGGTATCTGGTCGCGCTCATCGCCCTGTGGCAGAACCGCGCGGAGCCCTGGGTGCTCGTCGTCTTCCTCGGCCTCGCCCTGAACAGTCTCGCGCTGTCCCTCAACGGGGGGCGGATGCCGGTCTCCGGCGAAGCGCTGTCGCGGGCAGGGTCCCCAACCGGCTTCGGGGCCGAGACACTGCTCACCCCGCGCTACGTGCTCGCCGGCCCCCACACCCGGGTGACGGCGCTGGGCGACACGCTGTCGGTGCGGATCGGGAACGCCGGGATGGTGCTCAGCCCCGGGGACGTCGTAATGGCGCTCGGGCTCGCCGGGTTCGTGCAGGGCCGGATGCGCGGAGCCACCCCCTCGTAACGACGTCGATGGGGTCTCAATCCCGGCGAAGCGCCTGTTCATCCCCAATGAGGAAGATCTTCGGGGAGGTTGCGAGTTCCTGGGTGAAGCGCTCTCGAGCCTCGCTGCGCGCACGCCACTCTTCGGCGGTCATGGTGATGAGGTGGATCTCGCGCGCCTGGCGGTCTTCTGCCTCGCGCAGCGCGCGGGCCAACTGATCGTGGTCCGGCTTCCCGAGGATGACCAGATCGATTGTTGATGGGGGTCGCTCATCCCCCTGGGTGACCGAGCCGTAGATGAATGCCGCATCCACGCCTTCCAGCTGTCCAAGACTGGCACGGAGGGTGTCGCCGAGCGTGGTCGTCTTAGAGACGAGACCTTTCAGGTCTGCCAGCAGGGGGTGTTGTCCGTCCACGCGATAGTATTTCTCCCGCCCGGCCTTCTCGGCGCGGACGATGCCCAAGCGATGCAGCCTCTCCAACTCGCGTTGTATTGGAGTGAGCGACATCCCGATCTCTCTGGCGAGCTGCCGGGCATAGAACGCCTCGGTTGGGCGGGTTACGAACACCGTGACAAGCCTGGCTCGGGTCTCTGACCCAAACAAGCTCTTGAGAGTTTCCAACCCGATCTCTTTGCTCAGCGCTCGGCGTGGCATCGAATAATGACCTCTTATATAGGTCATATGACATCAATTATAGTACACTCTATAGCATAAGCAAACCATCTGGGACTAAGGAAGAAGCCCTAACGATTCATTATTGGGGTCAGTGTGGTCCCTTAGAAGGAGTGGTCCATTCTCACTCCAGGATCTTCCGAGTATGGATCATGGTATTTTCTGGTTGTCCCCTACCCCCCAGCCGCCTAGGATCATGGTCAGGACGCCCTCGGAAGGCGGCTCGCATGGCACCTCGACGTGTTGTCGAAGTGCCGAGGGCGTTTTTGGGGAGAGGGGGGGCCGGACCGTTAACGACATTATAGTCTCTAGCGGCGGCCTGTGTGCGCGCTTTGGTGAGGAGACAGCCGATGAT
>VBAO01000188.1 GCA_005883865.1 Candidatus Segetimicrobium genomatis | reverse complement strand
GACCGACGCGCGCCTCTTCCGCGATGTGGACGAGCTACGGTGGCGCGGTCCCACCAGAGCATTCGCTGAGTGTTCCGAGCGGCTGGGAGACGCCCGCCTGCTGGAGCGCAGCCTCAATTTGACCAAGTCTTAGAGACTGCAGAACATCAGATCTTCAGATGGCGCCCCTAGTCAAACTCCTTGCGCGGCGCAGGTTGCTCCGGGCCCACGCGGCCTTCGACGATGTCGGCCAGGAAGTAGTTCTCCCCGCGGACGGGAGCGCCGGCCAGCCGCCGCCGCGTCGCGATCTGGCCAACATGCGTCAACGCATCGGCGATGGGGCCTTGAAACAATTTCTCCGCCGGAGCATGAAGCGGGGCATCGGAGGCCATGTACGCGTCGAATGCCTCGAGCGCCCTGAAAAAGCGCTCCACGCCTCTATCCCACGGCAACGGCTTTGAATCGACCCATTCTCGCTTTCCCTTCGCCATCGACAGCGCCCAATCGAGCAGGTCCCCCATGTGGGCGAGGATCTCACCCGAGCTCCGGGTCGTTCCCGAGATTCGGAAGTCCGAGAAACCGGCAGGCGCATCACGGAGCGCCTTCCCCCCTCGGTAGGCGAGTGTCGCGACGCAATGGCGAAGGAAGCTCCGTGTGGGGTCAGACGCCTTGCTCATAGGCTTGCTGTAAGGTTTTGATGTCGATTTTCTTCATTTGAAGCATCGCCTTCATCACTCTATTCGATTTCTTAGCGTCTTTATCGTGCAGCATCTGACCTAGGGCAGTGGGAATGATTTGCCATGACACGCCATACTTGTCCCTAAGCCAGCCGCAATTATTCTTTTCGCCGCCTAGCGAGAGCTTCTCCCACAGATCGTCGACTTCTTGCTGCGTCTCGCAGCTCACGAAGAACGAGATGGCCGGTGTGAAGGTGAAGTGTGGGCCGCCATTCAACGCGATAAAATCTTGCCCTTCAAGCTCGAATGTGGTGGACATCACCGTTCCCTTCGGTCCAGGTCCTGCGTCTCCATAGCGAGCGATGTTCTTAATCTTCGAGTTTTTGAAAATCGAGGTGTAAAAAATCGCCGCTTCCTCGGCTTTGCCATCGAACCACAGGAATGGGGTGATCTTTTGCATGTGGCCTCCTTCTTACTCCTTCGCGCCGCCTGCGCTGCACCGCGGGGGTGGGTCAGTGTGACTGACCCACCCCACCCGGCGGTCCTGCCAGTGCCTTCACGGGGTCTGAGGCTGGAAGATCGCGAACGCCGCGCCCTGGCCGTCTCGGCAGACTGCAAACCGGCCGATGTTCGGGATGTCGGCGGGCGGCCTGAGCACCTGGCCCCCGAGCTGCCCGACCTTCTTCGCTGAGGCGTCGCAGTCGGCGACGGCGAAGTACGTGAGCCAGTGCGGGGGGACCTCGTTCATCTGGGGCGGCCGCGCCATCATGCCCCCGATCTGGGTGGTGCCGGCCTTGAAGATCGTGTACGTGCCCGCGGGCCCCATGCCCATCGGCTCTGTGGTCCAGTCGAATGTCGTGGAGTAGAATCGCCCGGCGACGTCGACGTTCGGCGTCATCAGTTCATTCCAGCACATCGCGCCGGGCTCGCCGATGATTCCCGCGCCGATGTGCTTCTTCGCCTCCCATATCGCAAAGTACGCGCCGGTGGGATCCTGTATCCCGGCCATCCTGCCCACGTCCAAGACGTCGAACGGGCCGTTCAATACCTTGCCGCCGCCCTGCGAGGCCTTCTTCGCGCTGGCGTCTGCGTTCCTCACGTTGATGTAGGGGAGCCAGTGCGGCGGCACGCCCTGCGACTGCCTCTCCTTGTCCAAGGCATAGAGCGCCGCCGCGTGTTGGTTCTTCAAGCTACACATCGTATACGTCATGCCCGGTCCGGCGGGCATATCCACACATTGCCACCCGAAGAGGCTTCCGTAGAAGCGCTTCGCGGCGGCTGGATCGGTCGCGGCGAGGTCTGCCCAGCAAAACTCGCCGTGTGCGTACTCGGTTCTCGTTGTCATGTGCCCCTCCCACTCTCGGTGCGTTTTCGGTGCGTTACCATTACAGGTTGCTCGCATTCGTTGCACAATCTATATTCCGTAAGGCCTCCTCTCGCTGTGTAGTCGAACGGGGCGTCCCGAGATCGACATGGGACTGGATCTCAATCGTCGCTCATTGCCTGCGTTGGTGAAAAGGTGAGAGGTGGCCCACCCGAGCCCCGGCGCACGGTTTCTGCGACTGCTAGAGCACTACACTGAGCCGCCCGCCATGGCCCCGATGACGAGAAAAGGCTCGACCCCCGTCGCGACCGCGTCGGGCAGCGGGGCGTCCGGAAGTTCGTGGGACAGGTCCTGCGCGCAGGCGAAGAACCTGATGAACGCACGGCGCTGTTGCGTGACGTGGTCGCGGATCGTCCCGCGCAGCACCGGATAGCGGGCCTCGAGCGCATCGAGGACCGCGCGCTGCGTCGCCGGCCCTTCGACGTGGAGCTTCACCTCCCCGTTGACCTGCGCGAGCCGCCGGAGATGTGGCGGGAGCGCGACCCGGATCATTCCAGCGTCTGAACTTCGACGGACAGCACGGAGGGAAGATCGCGGACGATGGGCGCCCAGCTGTCCCCCGCGTCGGCCGAGGCGTACACCTGCCCGCCGGTGGTCCCGAAGTACACGCCGCACGAATCGAGCGAGTCGATGGCCATCGCGTCGCGCAGCACGTTAACGTAGCAGTCGCTCTGCGGCAGCCCTTTCGTGAGCGCCTCCCACTCGTTTCCGCCCGTCCGGCTGCGGTACACGCGCAGCTTCCCGTCGGGCGGATAGTGTTCCGAGTCGCTCTTGATCGGGATGACGTAGACGGTGTTCGGCTCGTGGGCGTGGACGTCGATCGTGAACCCGAAGTCGGTGGGCAGGTTACCGCTGATCTCGTGCCACGACCCGCCGGCGTCGTCGCTGCGCATGACGTCCCAGTGCTTCTGCATGAACAGCACGCCGGGACGCGACGGGTGCATCGCGATGCGGTGGACGCAGTGGCCGACTTCGGCCTTCGGATCGGGGAGCATCTGCGACTGCAGGCCGCGGTTCACCGGCCGCCACGTCTTGCCCGCGTCGTCGGTGCGGAACGCGCCCGCAGCCGAGATGGCGATGAAGAGCCGCCCGGGATGGCTCGGATCCTGGACAATCGTGTGCAGGCACATCCCACCGGCGCCCGGCTGCCACCTGGGACCCGAGCCGTGGCC
>VBAO01000187.1 GCA_005883865.1 Candidatus Segetimicrobium genomatis | reverse complement strand
CCGGCCTCCTGGGTGCAGGAGGTCACGAGTTTGGGCATCTTCTCGATCTCCACCAGGCACATCCGGCACGCGCCGAGCGGGGGCATCCGGTCGTGGTAGCAGAAGATCGGGATCTCGATGCCACCCTGCCGGGCCGCCTGCCACACGGTCGTCCCTTTGGGAACGGCGACCGGCTGGCCGTCGATTGTGAGGTGGACCATCTGCACCTTGTGCTCGCTCACCGCCTCAGCTCCCCGGGCGCATCCACCCGCTCATGCGCCGGCCGCCGCCACCGGGCGCACATCGCACGCGCCGGTCTTGATGTGATGCTCGTATTCCTCGTGGAAGTGTCGCAGGGACGCCCGAAGGCTCGGGGGCACGCTTTCGCCCAACGGGCAGAAGCACGTCCCGGTCATGTTCCGGGCGATTCCATCCAGGAGGTCGAGGTCCTCCATGCGCCCCCGGCCCAGGAGGATCCGGTCGAGGATCTGGCTCAGCCAGATCGTGCCCTCCCGGCAGGGCGTGCACTTCCCGCACGATTCATCCCGGTAGAATTCCACCGTCCGCCGGATCACCGCCGGCATACAGGTCGTGTCGTCCATGACGATGATCGCGCTGGACCCGAGCATCGAGCCCAGCTTGGCCAGCGGCTCGAAGTCCGCCGGGGTATCGAGGTGCTCGGCGGTGAGGATCGCCGACGACGACCCCCCGGGGAAGAGGGCTTTCAAGGTCCGCCCGGGGCGCAGCCCGCCCGCGTGCTCGAAGATGATCTCCCGGAGGGGCGTGCCGATCGGCAGTTCCTTGACCCCCGGGTCCAGCACGTGCCCGGAGACCGAGTAGAGGACCGGCGGGCCGTAGGCGCGGTACCCATCGACGCCGAGGGCGATGATGTGGGGGATGTGCGCGAGGGTCTCCACGTTGTTCAGGACGGTCGGCTGGCCATACAGGCCTTTCACCGCCGGGTAGTAGGGCGGCTTCAGCCGCGGAAACCCCCGCTTGCCTTCCAGGCTCTCCAGGAGGGCCGTCTCCTCGCCGCAGATGTACGCCCCGGCGCCGCGGTGGATCACGACCTCCAGGTCGAACCCCGTCCCCAGGATGTTCCGGCCGAAGTAGCCGCGCGCGTAGGCGTCGGCGAGCGCGCCCCTCAGCCGATCGTACCCGGCGAAGAACTCCCCCCGCAGGTAGACGAACGCCTGGTGCACCTGGTTCGCGTACGCGGCGATCAGCATCCCCTCGAGCAGTTGGTGCGGATCCTGCTCGATGAGGGTCCGATCCTTGAACGTCCCCGGCTCGCTCTCGTCGGCGTTCACCACCAGGTATCGGGCCTCGCCCTCGCGCTTCGGGGTCAGCTTCCACTTCCGGCCGGCGGGGAAGCCGGCGCCGCCGCGGCCGCGCAGCCCCGAGGCCTCGACGATCTCGACGATCTTCTCCGGGGTGAGGTCGCGCAGGGCGGTCGAGGCGGCCTGGTAGCCGCCGGTCTCCAGGTACGCGTCGATCCGCTCGCGGCCGGGCCGGCCGAGGTGCCTGGTCAGCAACGGGCGCGGCACGTTAGGCGAGCCTCGCGAGGAGGTCGTCGAGCGCCGCCGGCGACACGCGGGGGTGCCGTTCCGCATCGATCAGGAGGACCGGCGCCTCCTCGCACGCGGCCAGGCACTGCACCGCCTCCACGGTCACCCGGCCGTCCGGCGTGGTCTCCCCGGGACGCACCCCGAGGCGGCCGCACAGGTGCTCCAGCACCCGGTCGCAGCCGTTGAGGTAGCACGACAGGTTGGTGCAGATCCGGATATGGTGCCGGCCCGGCCGCTCCAGGTGAAACATCTCGTAGAAGGTGGCGACCGACACCACCTCGGTGAGCGGCACGCCGAGGGTCCGGCCCACGTCCTCCATCGCCGCCTCCGTGAGGTACCCCGCCTCTTCCTGCGCCGCGTGCAGCGCCGGCAGCAGCGCCGACCGCGGCTCGGGATACAGGCCGCGCAGGCGCGCGATCTCGCCGAGCACCGCCTCCGACAGCGCGCGGGCCATCAGCGGTCCACGTCCCCGAGGATGATGTCGATGCTCGCAACGGCGACCACGACGTCGGCGAGGGGCCGGCCGACGACCATCGCGGGGAGCGCCTGGAGATTGTAGAACGACGGGGCGCGCACATGGACCCGGACCGGCCGGTTGCTGCCATCGCTGACGACGTAATAGCCCTTCTCGCCGCGGGCGGACTCGGTCGCCACATAACTGTCCCCCGGCGGCGGGTGGTAGCCCTCGCTCACCAGCTTGAACTGGTGGATGACGGCCTCCATGCTCCGGGCCAGCTCGCCCCGGGGGGGCAGGGCGATCTTGCGGTCGTTGGTGAGCACCGGACCGTCGGGGAGGCGGTCCAAGGCTTGGAGCGCGATCCGCCGGCTCTGCCGCATCTCCTCCAGGCGAACGCGGTAGCGCGCGTAGGCGTCGCCCTCCGTGAGGACCGGCACGTCGAACTCGAACTCCTCGTACCCCCCGTACGGCAGCAGCTTCCTGATGTCATGCGGCACTCCCGACGCCCGGAGGACCGGACCCGTCGCTCCGAGCGCGATCGCGTCCTCGCGCGAGAGGACCGCGACCCCCCGGGTGCGCTCGCACCAGATCAGGTTGTCGTCCAGCAGCCGGGCGTACTCGTCGACCCGGCCCGGGATCTCGTCCAGGAACGCGCGCGCGGCCGGCACGAACTCGTCCGGAAGATCCGCGACGACTCCGCCGGCCCGAAAGTACCCCGGCATCATCCGCTGTCCCGACACCATTTCCGAGAGGTCGAGGAACCGCTCGCGGTCGGCGAAGCAGTACATGAACACGCTGCTGATGTTCAGGTCGAGCGCCGCGGTCCCCAGGTAGAGCAGGTGACTCGCGATCCGGTTCAACTCACACATCAGCACCCGGATGCCGCGGGCGCGGGGCGGCACCTCGGCGCCCATCAGCGCCTCGACCGACAGGTAGAATGCCATCTCCTCCATGTAGCTCGCCACGTACTCGATCCGGTCGACCAGCGTGACATTCTGCCAGTAGGTGCGGGTTTCCATCTCTTTCTCGATCCCGGTGTGCAGGTACCCCATGACCGGGGTGCAGGCCCGGACGATCTCGCCGTCGAGCTCCAGCACCAATCGCAGCACGCCGTGGGTGCTGGGGTGCTGCGGCCCCATGTTGAGGGTGAGGGTCTCGCGGGTGAGCTCGGTCACGGGGCGGTCGGCGGCGGCTCACCGCCTGATCCGGACGGGCTGTGCGGTGAGAAGAAGGGGATGATCTGGCTCGGCACCTTCGGGGTATGCCCCTTGAACTCGACCGCCTCCTCGGTGAGCGGGAAGTCGCGCCGCAGGGGATGCCCTTCCCAATCGTCCGGCATCAGGATCCGCCGGAGGTCGGGATGTCCCTCGAAGACGACCCCGAACATGTCGTAGACCTCCCGCTCCGGCCACGCGGCGCCGGGATAGACCCCGGCGGCGGTGGGAAGCCTGGGCGGATCCCCGTCGACCAGCACTTTGACGGTCAACCGGTCGGAGCCCGCCGCCTGCCCCAGGAGGTAGACGACCTCGAACCGCGGGGAGGCGGGAAGGCGGTCCCAGCACGTGAGATCCACCAGGGCGTCGAGGGCAAGGTGCTGTCGCGCCGCCTGCAGCACCTCGAGCAGCACCCCGGGCGTCGCGAGGAGGATCGCGCGACCCCGCTCTTCTTTGGGAGTGGTCAGCCCCCACGGCACATGGGGGCGGAGCCGATCGAGAATCGAGGCCTGCCCCATCGATGCCTTAACGGCTCAGGGCGTCCGCCCGACAGAGGATCCCTTGGCGATTGCTTCTTGGAGAAGCCGGAGGCCGTCAAGGAGCGCCTCGGGGCGCGGCGGGCAGCCGGCCACGTACACGTCCACGGGGATGATCTTGTCCACGCCCTGCACCACCGCGTAATTATTGTACAGTCCGCCGGTGCTGGCGCAGTCCCCCATCGCGATCACCCACTTCGGCTCGAGCATCTGGTCGTAGATGTGGCGGACGACCGGAGCCATCTTCTGGCTGACCCGCCCGGCGACGATCATGAGATCCGATTGGCGCGGGGAGGCCCGAAACAGCTCCGACCCGAATCGGGCGATGTCGAATCGCGACGCCGCGGTGCACATCATCTCGATCGCGCAGCAGGCCAGGCCGAACTGGACGGGCCACAGGGAGCTCTTCCGGGCCCAGGCGACGATCCGGTCGACCGTGGTGGTCAGGATGTTGCGCTCGAGGTCGCGGTCGGAGGCGATCACTCCCATTCGAGCGCCCTCCGCTGAAGGACATAGAGATACCCCCCTCCGAGGACGGCGAGGAAGGCGAACATCTCGACGAGCCCCGCCCTGCCCAGTTCGCGCACGAGCACCGCCCACGGGTAGATGAAGACGATCTCGATGTCGAACAGGATGAACAGCATCGCCACCAGGTAGTACCGGATCGGGATCCGCTCGCGCGCGCTCCCGATCGGCCAGACCCCAGACTCGTAGGGCAGGGACTTTTCCAGCGTGGGGTGCCGGCCGCCCGCCAGTCTGTGGAGCCCGAGCAGGGTGACCGCCAGCAGAACCGCGAGGGTAAAGTGCACGAGGACTGGAAGATACCCGGACACGGATCAATGATTGCAGAGTTGGGGAAGGCTGTCAACGCAACGCGTTTTGCGCCCGCGCGCGCGCCCGAGTCCATGAGCGACCCGCGCAGGCGGAACGCAAGGGAGGCCGCAGGATGCCGACGTGCTCCAAGTGCGGGAAGGCCTCTACCCCCGGGGCGGACGGATGGATGGTCCGGCTCGAGGGGCCACCCGGCGGGGTGAGCCCCGAAGCGACGCTCAAGAAAATCCTCATCTGCCCTGAGGACTTCGCCAAGCTGGGACCCGTGCAGAAAGCGATGTGGCACGAGCACATCGATCCGCCGCGGCAAGGTCCGACCCGGGAGAAGCGGCCCGGGCACCTGAGCG
>VBAO01000186.1 GCA_005883865.1 Candidatus Segetimicrobium genomatis | reverse complement strand
GACCCGGAACTGGATGCCACCCCGTGGAGGTCGAGCCCCAACACGAGCGACTGGCTGTCCGTCTGGTCGAACGACAGGTTGACGTTATTGGACAGCCGGCGCACGGGATCCCCATTGAGGTGGGCCCCCGGCATCTCGAGGGCCTCGCGAATCAGGCGGTCCCGGAACGCGGTGAGGCGGGCGTGCTCGTCCTCCATCACCTCGCCGGCGATCCGGAGCGCCGCCCCCAACCCGACGATCCCCGGCACGTTCTCCGTGCCCCCCCTTCGTCCGCGCTCGTGGCTGCCGCCCCGTTGGACCGCCACCACGGGGGTGCCCGTCCGCACGAAGAGCGCCCCAACCCCCTTGGGGCCGTAGCGCTTGTGGGCGGACATCGAGAGCA
>VBAO01000185.1:7767-8999 GCA_005883865.1 Candidatus Segetimicrobium genomatis | reverse complement strand
GGGTTGCCCGGCGAGACGAACTTGGGATCGAATCGGGCGAACGTCCCATCCGGGCCCGGGTACCGGACGTACCAGAAGAACTGTCTCCCCGTGACCTCGACGACCTGGGCATTCGACGGGGGGGCGCTGTAGAGTTTCGACCAGGTGAACACCCCGAGGATCCCGAGGAGGACGAACGCCGCCCCCGGCACGATGGTCCAGGTGAGCTCGGCCCCCAGGTGTTCGTGCCAGTAGCTGGCGCGTTCGTTGCCGCGGGCGCTGTAGCGGATCAGCGCGGTGGCGAGGAAGAGGTGGGTCGCCACAAACGCGATCGCCGTGACGAAGAGGATCGCGTTGAAGTACTGGTCGATGACCCGCCCCTGGACCGAGGCGAGGGGCTGCAGCCACCACAGGTGCGTTGCGACGACGAACGAACCGACCCCGGCCACGAGGATCCCCAGAATGAGGATGCCGGCCCACATCCCCGCCCGCCGGTGATCGTGCGCGTCGTTGTGCGCGTTCATTCAGAATCCCTCGACGGTACGCTAGGATTCCGGAGGCGCAGGCGCGGCTCACCCTCGCCCGCCGCGTGCGCGACTTCCGCTACGACTGCTTGTGTGTTCGTCTTGAGCCCGGTGGAACCCTTTCCACGCGCCGCCCGGTTACTTCTTGATGACCAGCGTTGGCTTGGTGGCCGCCGATGGTGAGACCTCGAAGATGCCGTACATGCCCAGCAGGGCGTGCCCGGGGAATCCGCAGATCATGAGGTATCTGCCGGCCTTGCCGGCGGTGAACTGGACCACCGCGGTTTGACCCTTGGTGATGCCGGCCTGCGGATCCTTCGTTTGCGCTCCCGGAAACGCGGGGGTCGGGACGGCCGCCGCCGGCATCTGGTTCGTGTAGGGGATGATCTGGAGACTGTGGGGCAACGTCCCCTTGTTTGTCAGCGTCAACTGGACCGCGGCCCCCACCGGCACGGTGATCACCAGCTGTCCCTTGATCGTCCCGTCATAGTTCATCTCCCCGTTCGCGGCGGTCTGCGCCGCGACAATCGGGAAGGCCGCAACGGGTCCGGCGGCAACCGCCCGGCCCGCCCCCCCGCCCGGGACCCCGAGCGCAGCCAGCAGTCCTGCGACGCCTCCGGCAGCCGCCAACCGGCGAATCCGTATCATTGGTCGCATCTCCTCCCATCCTATCGTGCTCCGGATGACCGTGAGTTGTGTCCCGCAGAATTATATGAAGTTCCGCAGGGG
>VBAO01000185.1:2577-7657 GCA_005883865.1 Candidatus Segetimicrobium genomatis | reverse complement strand
CTAAGCCTCGTCGTGACCCTGGCCGCGCTGGACGCGGTGCGCGGATCCCAGGCGGCGCCAAAGGTGCTGTACGTCGGGGTGATCCTGCCGCTAACCGGTGCGGACGCCCAGGGGGCCGAATTGATCAACGATGGCGTCGTGCTGGCGAGCGAGGAGGCGAACGCCAAAGGCGGGGTGGCCGGATACAGAATCGAACTGGCCATCCTCGACGATGCCACCGCCGCGGCGGGGCAGTACGATCCGGCCCAGGCGGCCGCCAATGCCAGGAAGCTGGTTGCGAATGCCGGCGTGGTCGCCGTGGTCGGGCCCGAGATGAACGGGTCCGGGAAGGCCATGTCCCCGATTCTGAGCGAGGCGGATCTGGCGACCATCACCCCGAGCTCGACCAATCCCGACATCACCGATCCGAGGTTCGCGGCCCGCTATCGCCCCAGGGGGAAGGCCGTCTACTTCCGGATGTGCACCACCGATGCATTCCAGGGCCCGGCGATGGCCAATTACTTCGCGGGGAAGCTCAAGGTGCGGGCGGTCTACGTGGTAGATGACTCGGGGCCCTTCGGCCGCAGGGTCGCCGACACGTTCCAGAAGCGGGCGGGGGAGATGGGCATCAAGGTACTGGGCCGGGACCGTCTCGACCCCAAGGAGCGGGACTACACGACCGTCCTGATGAAGGTCAAGGGGCTGAGCCCCGATGCCCTGTACTACGGCGGGCTGGCGCAGGCCGCGACCAAGCTGGTGAAGCAGGCCTACGACGTGAGCCCGAAGATGATCAAGGCGGGTTCGGACGGCATGATCGACGGGGACGTCCTCCAAGGCGCCGGCTTTCCGGCGGCCGAGGGATGGTACGTGTCAACCGCCGCGCCGCACATCACGGAGGACCCCGAAGCGCAGTCCGTGGTGAAACGATACATCACGCGATTCCGAAAACAGCCCAGCGACTACGCGATCGCGGCGTACGATGCGGCTCTCGTGATCTTCGACGCGGTCGAACGGGTTGCCAAGAGCGGAAAGCCGGTGGACCGGCACACCGTCCGGGACGCCATCCAGGCCACACGGCTCAAGACGGTCCAGGGGACGGTCCAATTCGATGAGAACGGCGACCTGGTGACCAAGACGGTCGCCATCTTCCGGATCACCCACGACATGAAGTACCCTGTCGTCGACGTCCTGCACCAGTACAAGTACATCGGAGTCGCCCCGGAACACTGAAGATCGCCACTGTCACCTGGGCCGCGCCCCGGGGGCCGGCGATGACCAGGGTGAGAGATTACGCCGCCCGCCGGTGCGGGCGGGGGGTTTTTTCCCTCGGTTGGTGATGCGGCGCCTCCACGGGCGGCGCCGCGTGATGCTGCTCCCGGCCGCCTCCCACGCAGACAACCTCACGCTCGGGAACGGGGTTCGGGATCTCTTCCATCCGAACAATCGAGGACCCCCCGTCGAGCCGCGGGCCTTTGTGGGGATGATATGCGGACACCACCGAATCGCCGATCTGCGGCGTGACGTCGATCATAAACCCGCACGTGCACTGAAACCGACTCGCCGGCATGTCTTGATCACTCCAATCGCAATGTCGGGGGGGTGGAATGCGAAGAGACCATCCCTCCCGCTCGGTCGGCCTCCGGACCACCTGGGGCGGCAAGCTCAATCAACGCGCGAAGGGCGACGGCAGGGGTCGCCCAGATCGTGTGCTGGTCTCCGTATCCGTGGGAGTCCAGTGAGGTACCAACGAGGACGCCGATGATCTGACCTGTCCGAAGCGACAGAATCGACGCGCCGCTCATTCCCGGCCTGAGGGCATGGTCGCTGTGGAAGCAGAGGAATCCGTGAAAGCACCGAGGGAGCGTGGTCAGGACGGCCTCGGTGAGGTGCCCCGCAGAATATCCTGCCACCAGCGCGCGCTCGCCGGGCTGGGGCAGGGTCATCGCCAGGATGGGGAACGTGCGGGTAGCTCTCTGATCCACCCGGACCCCGACGGCGGCATCCACGCCAAGCCGATCGATATGGCCGAGGACGGGCGGCTGTTCGAGCCCCTCTCCCATCCTGACAATGTGCGGGACGTTGCAGTGACCGGCGGTCACGTAGACAGAAATGGGCATGGAGCCACCATGGCCCTGCGAGGTGGCATACCAGCCGGTGCAGTTGACGGGCAACCCAGGGAGATCGGCGAGAATCGGAAAGGTGATGGACAGCAGCGTCATCCACGGGCCCGCCGGCTCCGCCAGGGCGGTGCCGGGTGCCCCGAGAGCCATCGTGATGCCGATTGTGGCCAGCAGGATGCGCATTGCCATCTCCCCTCGTCCTGTACCCAGCCTAAGGTAAACTGGCGATGATACCATCGGGGGAAATAGGGAGAAGACAAGGGTGAATCCACGTTGGGGGAAACCAGTACCCTCAAGCGAACAGGTGTTCACATTCTTTCGGAGGAGTACGCGCCCGTCTGTGCCAGCCCTACCTTCTCGCAGGGGTAGGTGGCCCGCGCCAGGGCTGATACTTCAACCCGCCGGGAGGAGATGGCCCCCCTCCGGCTGAACCGTACCAGGACTTATCCCGTAAGCATGAACAAGATTGCCTTAGAAAATGAAAGGGGGAGCATATGCGACTCGGAAAAACCCTGATTCCGCGCAAGGCGCGGTGGGTGGCATTGAGCATGAGCCTTATCTTGACCGTGGTTGGGCTGACCGCGGTGCCCGGCACGCGGGCGGCGCAGAAAGTGATCGCCATCGGCATCACGCTGCCGCTGACCGGCGCGGACGCTGAGGACGCCGAACTGATCAAGGACGGCGCGGTTCTGGCCATCGAAGAGGCGAACGCCAAAGGCGGCGTCGCCGGATACAAGATCGACACCATCATCCTCGACAGCGGCACGGCGACCGCCGGGCAGTACGACCCGGCGCAGGCAGCCACGAACACCAAGAAGCTGGTCGCGAACATCGGCGTCGTGGCCAACATCGGCCCGCAGATGAGCGGCGAGGGCAAGGCGATGTCCGCGATCCTGAGCGAGGCGGACATGGCCACGATCACGCCGAGCTCGACCAACCCGGATATCACGAACCCGGAGTTCAAGGATAAGTACCGGCCCAACGGGAAGCCGGTCTACTTCCGTACGGTCACGACCGACGCGTTCCAGGGGCCGAACATGGCCAACTATTACGCCGAGACGCTCAAGGTCCATTCGGTCTACGTGCTGGACGACTCCGGGGCGTACGGCGTGGGCATCGCCAACTCGTTCCAGAAGCGGGCCGAGGAGAAAGGCGTCAAGGTCCTGGGCCGGGACCAGCTCAACCCCAAGGAGGCCGACTACACGACGATCCTGACGAAGATCAAGGGGCTGAATCCCGATGCCCTCTACTATGGCGGGGTCGAGCAGGCGGGCACGAAGCTCGCGAAGCAGGCCTACGACGTCATCCCCAAGATGATCAAGGGCGGCGGCGACGGCGTGTACAGCTCGAGCCTGCTGAAGGGCGCCGGCTTCCCGGCGGTCGAGGGCTGGTATTCGACGATCGCGTCTCCCCACCTCAATGAGAGCGCCGAGCTCCAGGGCTGGGTGAACCGGTTTGCGAAGCGGTTTGGGAAGCAGCCCGGCGACTACTCGATCACGGCGTACGATGCGGCGCTGGTCGTGCTGGATGCGATCAAGCGGGCGGCCGCGGCGGGCAAGGTGGACCGGCACACCGTGCGGAACGCCATCCAAAACAGCAGGCTCAAGACGCTGCAGGGCACCGTGTCATTTGACGAGAACGGGGACATCAAGGACAGGACCGTCAGCGTGTTTCAGATCCTGCACAACCCGAAGTTCCCCGACGACGACATCATCCACCAGTACAAGTATATCGGGGTTGCGCCGCAGAACTGAGGGTGGGGGGATTTCAACGAAGGCGTGGTGGAGCGGGCCGGGTGACGGCCCGCTCCACCCGCTGCCTTCCGCCGTGCGGGTGCCGGTAGGATGACGCTTCACGACGTGGTGCTCCAGCAGATCATCAACGGGCTGAGCCTCGGCGCGATGTACTCGCTCCTCGCGCTGGGCTTCACGATGGTGTACGGCATCATCGAGCTGATCAATTTCGCGCACTTCAACATCTTCATGGTCGGCTCATTCATCGCGATGTTCGCGCTGCAGGTCCTCGGCCTCCACGGCCAGTCGCGCCTCCTGACCGGGTGGCCGCTGGTCGGGGCGCTGTCCCTGGGGTTCGCCAGCACCATGCTCGCCTCGGGGTTCCTCGGCGTGGCGATCGAACGCATCGCCCTCCGGCCCATGCGGAACGTCAGGGGGACGGCCGCGATGATCACGACGATCGGCGTCTCCTACATCCTCTTCAACATCATTCTCCTCACCATGGGGGCGGGCGCGCAAAACTACCCCAACCCGATGCCGCAGGTCAGCTGGCACCTGGGCGGCGCGGTCCTCCGGCTGCGCGAGGTGCTCCTGTGGAGCGTCTCGCTCGTCCTGATGGGGGTGCTGCATACCTTCGTCCAGCGGACGAAGATGGGCAAGGCGATGCGGGCGACCGCCCAGGACCAGGAGGCGGCGCGGATGATGGGCATCGAGGTCGATCAGATCGTCATGCTCACGTTCTTCATCGGATCGGCCCTGGCCGGGGCCGCGGGGTTGATCTTCGGCCTCTACTACAACAACACGAGCTTCCTCATCGGCTACACCGCCGGCCTGCGGGCGTTCACGGCGGCCGTGCTGGGCGGGATCGGCAACATCGTCGGGGCGATGATGGGGGGGCTCATCATCGGCCTCATCGAGGCGCTGGGCGGGCAGTTCCTTCAGGTTCGGTGGACCGACGTGATCATCTTCTCCATCTTGATCGGCGTGCTGGCGCTCAGGCCGACCGGGCTCCTCGGGCTGTCCACCCCGAAGAAGTCATGACGGTGCGCGGTGGCTGACGCCTCCCCGGCCCCCGCCGCAGACCTCGAGGCCGCCCCGCCGGCGCGCCGGGCGACCCTGACCGCGGCCCTCCTCGCGCCCGTGCGGCGGATTCCGGCGACGGCGCGCCGGCCCGTCGGCCTGGGGCTCCTGATCGCCGGCACCCTGCTCTTCCCCTTCATCGTGCGCAACGCCGGCGACATCGACGCG
>VBAO01000185.1:0-2513 GCA_005883865.1 Candidatus Segetimicrobium genomatis | reverse complement strand
TGGGATGGTGGCCTCGACCCAGATCACCCCGCCCTGGACCGACGTCTGGCAGCCCCTCCAGTGGCTCGGGCTCGCCAGCCGGGCCCACGTGGAGGGCGGGCTGGATGTCGTGCACCTCCACGTCTCGTTCTGGCTGATGCTGCCGGGGGCCGCGCTGGTCGCGGCCCTCTGCGGGATTCTCTTCGGGGCCCCCACCCTGCGCCTCCGGGGCGACTACCTGGCGATCGTGACCCTCGGCTTCGGCGAGATCGTCCCCATCGTCGTGCGCAACACCCCCGATTGGACCAACGGCCCGATGGGGCTCAACGGGGTGATCTCCCCGCAGGTGTTCGGGTTCCGGTTCGGGGTCACCTCAACGCCGTACTACTACCTCGCCGCGTTCCTGGTCGCGCTGCTGGTCTTCGTGAGCTACCGGCTCAAGGACTCCCGGATCGGCCGGGCGTGGATGGCGATCCGCGAGGACGAGATCGCCGCGGGGGCGATGGGGGTCAACCGGACGCGGCTCAAGCTCATGGCGTTCTCGACCCCCGACATGTTCCAGTTCCCGGTGTCGGTGATGGTGCTGGTGATGATCGTGCTCGGCGGCATGGGCAGCGTGCCCGGCGTGGTCCTGGGGGCGCTGATCCTGCAGCTCCTGCAGTCCTGGTTCCTGCAGGACCTCACGCAGTGGGTGCACGCCCTCGGCCGGCTCGTCGGGAGCGAGGGGCTCCAGCAGGTGGAGCTCGTCCAGACGATCGAGCTGATCTTTGGGATCATCCTGGTGCTGATGATGCTGTACCGGCGCGAGGGGCTCATCCCGGCCTCGCGCACGACGGCGTCCCTCAGCCTGACCGAGCAGGCGGCGATGCCCTCGCGCGGCGGCATCGGCGTATCGCTGAGCGGGATCCGGGCCGTCCAGCTGCCGGCGGGGACGCCGATGCTGGAGGTCCTCGGCCTCACGAAGCGGTTCGGGGGGATCACCGCGGTGAAGGACCTCGGTTTCACGATTGATCCCCGGACCGTGGTGGGCCTGATCGGGCCCAATGGGTCCGGCAAGACGACGTTCTTCAACCTGGTGACGGGCCTGGACACGCCCGACAGCGGCCGGGTGTTCTTCATGGGCGAGGACATCACCGGCCTCCCGTCCCACACGATCGTCGAGCGGGGGATCGCGCGCACGTTCCAGACCCTCCGCCTCTTCGCCAACATGACGGTGCTCGAGAACGTCCTGGTGGGGATGCACGCGCGGACCCGGGCGAACGCGGTCGGCGCGGTGTTGCTGCCTCCGTCGGTGCGGGCCGAGGAACACGGCGCCCGCGCGTGGGCGATGGAGGTGCTCGCGATTTTTGGGAACCGGCTCCTCCCGCGCGTCAACCACCTGGCCGGCAGCCTCTCCTACGCCAACCGCCGGCGGCTGGAGATCGCCCGGGCGGTTGCGGCGCGGCCCAGGCTCCTCCTCCTCGACGAGCCCACCGCCGGCATGAACCCGGCGGAGACGATGGAGCTCGCGGAACAGATCCGGAGCCTGAACAAGATGGGGCTGACCGTGCTGCTGATCGAACATAAGCTCAACGTCGTCAACACCATCTCCGATAAGGTGGCCGTGCTGGACTACGGCGAGAAGATCGCCGAAGGCAGGGTGGAGGAGGTTCACCGGAACGAGGATGTCATCCGCGCCTACCTCGGACGGACGGCCGCTGCTGGAATTTAGGGACGTCGACACCTACTACGGCGAGCTGCATGTCCTGAAGCGGGTCAACTATGAGATCCGCGCCGGGGAGATCGTCTGCCTGCTCGGCGGGAACGCCTCCGGCAAGTCCACCACGATGAAGACGGTCCTCGGAATCGTGCGGCCGGCCCGGGGGACGGTGCGCTACGGCGGCGAGACGATCAACACGACGCCGACCTCCGAGCGCGTCCGGCGGGGGATCGCGCCCGTGCCGGAGGCCCGGCGGCTGTTTCCCAAGATGACCGTCCTCGAGAACCTCGAGATGGGGGCGTTCACCCGCACCGATCCGGCGGCGATCCAAGACGACCTGGAACGCGTCTACGCCCTCTTCCCGCGCGTCAAGGAGCGGAGAAGTCAGCTCGCCGGAACGCTCTCCGGCGGGGAGCAGCAGATGGTGGCGATCGGGCGGGCGCTGATGGCCCGTCCGAGGCTCCTGTGCATGGACGAGCCGTCGATGGGGTTGTCCCCCGCCTTTGTGGAGCAGGTGTTCGAGATCATCCAGGCGATCAACCGCCAGGGCACGACGATCTTCGTCGTCGAGCAAAACGCAAACATGGCCCTCTCGATCGCGACCCGGGGCTACGTGCTGCAGACCGGCCAGGTGGTGCTCTCCGGGACGGCGCAGAGCCTCAGGGAAAACGAGATGATCCGCAGCGCTTATCTCGGGGAGATCAAGACGGCCTAGCGGCCGACGGGAATAGAAAAGGGGGGCGCGCCGGGGGAGAGGACTCGGAGCCAGAAGTGGACAATATATCACGATGGAGGTGCGGAAAGCCTTATCTTGCTCGGAGATAGGGCTTTTTTC
>VBAO01000184.1:4351-4857 GCA_005883865.1 Candidatus Segetimicrobium genomatis | reverse complement strand
CGAAAACGGTCAACAACATCCTTGCCCTATTGAAGCAGATGCTCAAATGCGCCGTCGATTGGGGCTACCTCACGGCTGTTCCGCTGGCCGGGGTCAAGAAGCTGCGCAGGCCTAAGCGGGACCTGCCCTTGTGGTCGCCAACTGAGATCCGGAGGTTTCTCCTCGAGGCGCCCGAGGAGTGGCGAACGGTATGGCTCGTGGGCATCTTCGCGGGTCTGCACCCTGGCGAGACCCAGGCGATGTCCTGGGAAGGCCAGAACTGGCCCGACTTCGCCGGCAACAAGATCCGTATCACCTGCGCCTACGAAGCTGAGTCGAAGGTGCTTGGCCCGACGAAGACGGATCGGTCTGTCCGGCTCGTGGACATGGTCCCGGCGGTGCGCCAGGCGCTGCTCGCCCTATCCTCGAGGACTGCCGGCGGGCTGGTCTTCCCAGGTGCTGATGGGGGAATGTTCAGCCGGAGCAACATGAAACGCGCCTGGCATCGCACCATCAAGGCAACGGGA
>VBAO01000184.1:0-4272 GCA_005883865.1 Candidatus Segetimicrobium genomatis | reverse complement strand
ACGCTGGACACCTACGGTCACCTGATGGAGGCTCTTTCGAAGCACCAGGTCGAATGGATCGACGAGCTAGTCTTCCCCGAGGGCTGGGAGGCTGCACTCAAATTGCACTTGGACGGCGCTCCGGAGGGGGCATCTGGGTGCAGTCCCGTGCAGTCCACCGGCGCCGCAGACTCCTTGGAAAACAAGGACGAGAGCAACCTCGTGCAGTCCGGTGCAGCGGGAGGCATGGTGGGCGCGCGAGGACTTGAACCTCGGACCTCTCCCCCTGCCGCTGCCCCGACAGAAGAGGACGATCTCCTCGGAACCGCGTCAGACACGAAAGATTCCCCGCATGCGTTCAGGTCCCCGGTTCGAACCACTCAGGACACTAGTCTTCGATCACGGTGAATGCGTTTACAAAGTCATCAGCGGCGGGAAGGGCCCGCATCCAGAACGCCTTGTTCTCCGCGTCTCCGGGGCTGAATAGGTGATCATACTTCACTCGATCGTCTCCCGCAGGTACACGCTCGACGGCACGGACCGCAAATTCACGCAACTGACGCGCATTGACCAGACGAGCATCGAGCGCGATGTAAAACAGGCCCAGCTTCTCAATCGCGCGGATGTCGCGGCCCGCCTCGGACCCCGCCTGGCGCAGTTGCGTGAGCACAACCAGGACGCGGTCTCCCAGTCCCATGGGACCGATCTCATACTCGTTCCCGCTTGGAATCCGGCTGAGGAGATCAGAACCCTTAGGACGGGACGCCATCCGCTCCTTCATGTCGGCGATAGCTGAGCCCGAACTGCCGGCCAGCACAAACACGAACTGGGCGCCTCGGTCCACTGCCTCATCAAGATACGGGAGCAGCATATCGTACGGCCACACTTCCCGAGGTTTCGCATCGATCTCGTCAACGAGGCAGAGGCCTGGACGTGCCGCGTTCAGGGCGCCGAGGCACGCCTCAAATTGGCGCGCATCACACTTGGCGAGATTGATCTCATGGTAATCGACACGATCGTGCAGCGATGCCGCGACCTGCTGCGCGAAGTAAGTCTTGCCGCTCCCCGGGGGCGCCCAAATCAGATGGTTTTCCCGCTTCCGGCCGGATGCGCCGAATCCTGCAGCAATCTTTTGTCGAACGTCTTTCAACATGTGGCGTTGATTCTCGTCATACCTCGAATAGCTACCGACCACGCGAAAGCGCGACAGCCGGACCTCACCGAGGGTCGCGATGAACGCCCGCGCGGCAGCAGCGGGAGCGCTCGACGGCGAAGCCCCATACGAAACCGTGGCAGCTTCGACCCGCCCGGTGGCCTCTGACATTCCGAGAAAGCGCCGCACCTCCGTGACCAGCGGCTCCCAACAGGGGTCGCCTACCTGTGGAAGATGGTTCTTGCCATCCAGCGGGACAAAATGCGCGTTGGGGATCAACGAAGCGACCAGGCGGCCTTCTTCAAATGGCACTCGCGCGTCGCCACGGCAGTGCAACACCAGGGTCGGCACCCGCACCCGCGGAAGCAGCTCGCGCACATCGATTTTGCCAGATTCTCTCTGCAACCGAGCAGCGATTTCAGGCGAAGTCGACATACGCTGGAGGTCGTTGAACCAGCGCATCTGCTCAAGCGTGGCCTCGGGCATGAACTGGCTGGTGAAGACTTGACGGTACGCGGGATTGTCCTTCCCCCAGCCTAGCTTGATTAGCCCGACCTGAGCTTCGAATTCCTTTTGTGCCGCCCGCCCGCGTTGCAACCATCCACGGGCAAACGTTCCGTACATGATAAGATGGCTGACCCGTTCAGGATGCCGCACGACGTAGGCGGCCGCGACCGGCCCGCCCTGCGAGATGCCGAGCAGCGGGAAACGTTCGAAGCCACTGGCATCAACCACGGCCTCCAAGTCCCGGATCCACGCCTCGAAGGAGAGGTCCTCAGCGTCCCAATCGGAAAGGCCGCAGCCGCGCTCATCATATCGCACGAGCAGGCGACCAGCCGCCAGCGTCTCCAACCAATGACGCCACACCGGGCTCTGCCAATCGAATTCGAGATGGCTCAGCCAGTTGGCCGCCTTGACCAGCGGCGGCCCACTGCCGATGGTGGCGTAGGCGATGCGAACGCCATCAGCCGCAGTACAGAAGCGGATCTGCTGGCCTACGACGTTCGGTCCTTGCTCGCTCACGTCCCGCGACGAGACCAAGTGCTGACCGGTCTTATGAGCATTTGGGTACAAAAGTGCGAGGCCGCGCTGGTCGTCTCCTCCCTGGGACCACGTGGGCAGACTTGAAACCAAGTACGAGACCAACCGGGTGCAGGTCAGATGCAACTGCGGTGTGGTGGGCGCGCGAGGACTTGAACCTCGGACCTCTTCCGTGTCAAGGAAGCGCTCTGACCCCTGAGCTACGCGCCCGCTCCTTGCACCGCAATTCTACGAGAGGACCGCTAGCCCGTCAAGAACACGATGTGCCTGCATGAAAAGTCTCCCTGCGTGTCGAAGTGGGTATTAGTCGTTTAACTACACACTTCGCGCGGTGAAACGAGGGGGATGAAGCACCGGATCCGGGTACTTGCAGCTGCAGCCGTCGTCGCGATCGTCACGGCCACCCAGGCGTTCTCGCAAAGCTCCTCCGAGCATCGCAGCGGCCCCCCGCCCGAGGAGCCCACGCAGGTCTCGCCACCCGCACCGGCGGCGCCACCCGCACCGGCGGCCCCGGCCGCGCCGCCCGCGCCCGCTTCACCGGCCGGCGGAGTCAGGACCGGGCTCGATGTCTTCCTCAGCCACCCGCCATCGGTCGCCATCGGCAGGCGCATCGGCCTCATCACGAACCCGAGCGGGGTAGATCGGTCCCTCCACAGCAACGTGGACCTCCTAATCGCGCGGAGAGATATGCGCCTGGTCGCGCTCTTTGGACCCGAGCATGGAGTCCGCGGGGAGGCTTCCACCCGGTTGTCCAACACCATCGATCCGAGGACGAAGCTGCCGGTCTACAGTCTGTACGGGAAGACCTACGGCCCCACCCCGGAGATGCTGAACGGCGTCGACGTCCTCGTCTTCGACATCCAGGACACCGGCGCCCGCTTCTACACCTTCATCTCGACGCTGGGGTTCTCGATGCAAGCGGCGGCGGAGAGGGGGATTCCCTTCGTGGTCCTGGACCGGCCGAACCCGCTGGGGGGAGAGTTGGTCGCCGGTCCGGTGCTCGACCCCAAGTGGAAGTCGTTCATGGGCATGTACCCTCTGCCGATCCTGCACGGCATGACGCTGGGGGAGCTCGCGCGGCTGTTCAATCAGGAGTACGGCATCGGCGCCAATTTGACCGTCGTCCCCATGGAGGGATGGCGGCGTTCGATGTGGTTCGATGAGACGGGACTTCCCTGGGTGATGCCCTCCCCGGGGATTCCCCACTTCAACACCGCGCTCCTGTACCCGGCGATGGGCCCGATCGGCGACACCAACCTTTCGGTCGGCGTCCTGACCACCAAGCCATTCGAGTTCGTGGGGCAGACGTTTGTGCAGCCGTGGCGGCTGCGCGAGGCCCTGGAGGCACGCCGCATCGGCGGGGTGGTGTTTCGCGAGGCGTACTGGCGCGGGGAGCCGTGGCGGGAGTTCGGGGGCCCGACCTACGCGGGCGTCGAGATCCGGGTCACCGACCGGGCCGCCTACCGGCCGGTGGACCTCACCCTGCAGATCTTGGACGTGGTACGGCGTTACTATCCCTCGGGGTTCCGGTGGGGCCCGTTGTACGAGGGGACCCCGCTCTTCGACTACGACATGGGCACGGACCTGGTCCGCAAACTCCTGAATGCCGGGAAGTCGCCCGAGGAGATCGAGAAGAGCTGGGAGCCCGAGCTCCACTTCTTCCGAACGGTGCGCGCCAAGTACCTCCTCTATCCTTGACCCCCGACGGTCGCCAACCAGAGCCGCCGCCGGCCACGTCAGTGGCTCTCGACCGCCTCTTTCTGCTTCTTGGCCTCGGCAATCACCCGGTCGGCGATGTGCGCCGGCACCTCGTCGTAGTGCGAGAACTCCATCTCGAAGGTCCCGCGGCCTCCGGTGATCGACCGGAGGTCCGATGCGTACCGAAGCATCTCGGCCATCGGCACCTGCGCCCGGACGACCGAGGTCCCGTCGCCCCCGGGCTCCATGCCCTGGATCCGGGCCCGCTTGCTGTTGAGGTCGCCGATGATGTCGCCCATCTGGTCGTCGGGCACCTGCACCGCCACGCTCGCGATCGGCTCCAGCAGCACCGGCTTGGCCTCCTGCATCGCCTTCTTGAACGCCATCGAGCCGGCGATCTT
>VBAO01000183.1 GCA_005883865.1 Candidatus Segetimicrobium genomatis | reverse complement strand
CACGTCCTGGATCGCCTGCCACTGGTCGGGGGTCTCCTCGAAGCTGAACGCCTCCTCCATCTCGCGCTGCCACGGGCTATCGGGGGCGAACGAGTGGCCGGATCGCGCCCCGCGCGCGGCGTAGAGGTCGAGCAGCTCCCGGGCCATCTCCCGGGTTCGCTCCCGGACCCGTCGCTTCTCCCGCTCCCACTCGGTCCCGCCGAGCCGGTGGATCTGCGGCGTCTGCCCCTCGACCCCGACGTAGCGCTGGACAAGGTTGATCTGGTCGGTCGGGACGTAGAGGGCGTCCCCCTGCGCGTACTCGAGGTGGAGATAGTCGCGCTCCCCGCCGCCCACCGCCAGGCGCTCGATGCCGCGGTACACCCCGATGCCGTGGTGGATGTGGACGACCAGATCGCCCGGTGTCAGCTCCGTCCAGCTGGCCACCCGGGCGCCGTCGCGGAGCCATCGAATGTGGCGCCGGCGGCGCCGCCAACCGAGGATCTCCGCGTCGGTGACCACGACCAGGTCGTCGAGGGTAAACCCCCCGGTCAGCGCCTGGGGGACGGCGTACACGCTCCCCGGGGGGGGCGGATCGTCGAGACGCTCCACGAGGCCGGCAGCCACCCCGTGGCCGGCGAGCACCTCGACCATCCGGTGCGCCTGCCGGCTGGCGACGATGACGCGCCGGCCCTCGGCCGTCCACTCGCGCAGCCGCACGGCAAGGGCCGCCGTCTGGCCGGCGAACGACTCCAAGGCGCCGAACGAGAACTCCACCACCGGTCCCCGCGGCGGCCGGTGAAGCGTGGAGAGGGCCACCGCCCGGTGCGCGTCGAGCGCCCGGGCGATTCGGTCCCACGGCACGGCAGGCACGGACGAATCGGCCGGCGCCCGGCCCGCTTCGACCGCCCGACGCTGCGCTCCGGCGGCCTGCTCGTAGAGGGCTTTTGCCTGGCGCTCGAACGCCTCCGGCTCGTCGAGCGCGCAGACGGCATCCGGTACCTGGTCTAGTAGGGTCGCGGTGGCCTTCTCGCCCGGCCGGGCGGGAAGGATCGTCACCTCGGGAAGGGGGCCGACCGTCCGCTGCGTCTCCGGATCAAAGGCGCGGAGCGATTCGATCTGGTCCCCCGCCCATTCGATCCTGACCGGATGGTCCTCCGTCGATGGATAGACGTCGATCAGCCCTCCGCGCACCGCGAGTTCTCCGGGCCGGCGCACGAGGTCGGTTCGGTCATACCCGGCCCCGGCGAGGCGCTGGACGACCTGACCGAGATCGTTGGGGGAGCCCGGGGCGAGGTCCACACGGACGGTGTCGATCCAGCGCGGGTCGGAGACCGGGTGCACCACGCCGGCGACCGAGGCGACGACGATCGCCCGGTGGCCGCGGCTCAGCGCTTCCAAGACACGCTGGCGGGCTCCTTCGGTCTCCGCCGACGGGGGATCCTCGGGGTTGAACGATTCCCACGGCGCGAGCAGGTGCACCCGGCCGGCGCTCGCCGGCAGGAACGCCGCGAGGTCATCCGCGAGGCGCTCGGCTTGATCGCGTCCGAGGGTGAGGATGAGCCACGCCGGGGCCCGCTCCGCGAGCCGCGTGACGAGTCCGGCCAGCACGAGCGCCTTCGCGGCGCCGCCTGGGCCGGTCACCCACGGGCGGTCGCCCCGCTCGAGGTGCTCGTCAACGAAGAGGAACTCCGGTCTGCCTGACAGCAGCGGGAGAATCCCGGACAACGCCATGCGATGCCGAACGCGGTGGAGCCTACGGGCCGGTTGGGCGGGTGGGGGCTTCCGCGGGCCGGCGGCCGCGGTAGGCGCCTGGCGGCGCTTGTACTCGCTGTGGTCCACCATCGCGATCACCCGGGCGACGGTTGCACGATCGAACCCCTGCGCGACGATCTCCTCGGCCGACCGGTCGTCCTCGACATAGAGCTTGAGGATCGGGTCGAGCACCTCATACGGCGGCAGCGTGTCCTGATCCGTCTGGTTCTCCCGCAACTCCGCGGTCGGCGCGCGCTCGAGCACTTCCTGGGGGATCACGGGCGGGCTCGCGCGGGCGTTCCGCCACCTGGCCAGGCGGTAGACGAGCGTCTTCGGCACGTCCTTGATGACCGCGAACCCTCCGGCCATATCCCCATAGAGGGTGGCGTATCCCACGCTCATCTCGCTCTTGTTGCCGGTGGTGAGCACGAGCCACCCCAGCTTGTTGGAGAGCGCCATGAGGAGGTTCCCGCGGGCGCGGGCCTGCAGGTTTTCCTCGGTGACGTCCCGCGCCCGGCCGGCGAACGGCGTCGCCAGTACCTGATCATAGGCAGTGACCACCGGGTCGATCGGCAGTTCCAGGAGTTCGATCCCGAGGGCGCCCGCCAGTTCCCGCGCGTAGCGCCGGCTCGCCTCCGACGTGAACCGGGACGGCAGCGTGATGCCCTTGACCGACTCCCGCCCGAGCGCATCGACCGCGATGCACGCCACGAGCGAGGAATCGACCCCGCCGCTCAGCCCGAGCACGACGGTGCGGAGCCCGTTCTTGCGCACGTAATCGCGCGTGCCGAGCACGAGCGCCCGGTACACCTCCTCGACGTCGTCCGGCGGGTCGAGCACCAGCATCCCCGGGAGCGGCGGGCGGCTGCCTGCGTCGCGGGGGACATCGCGGGAGAGGGTGAAGACGGGAGCGTCCAGGCCCTCGCCGTGCAAGGCGTCGGCCGTCCGAATCGGGTTGTACCGGCGGACCCCGCGGATCGCCTCGACGTCCAGATCGGCGACGACGAGCGCTTCCTCGAAGGCGGGCCCGCGGGCGACCACGCGCCCGGTCGCATCCACGATCACGCTCAGCCCGTCGAAGACCAGCTCATCCTGCCCCCCGACGAGGTTGTTGTATACGATGGCCACGGCGTAGTCGCGCGCCCGGGTCTGCAGCATCTCCTCGCGGAGGCGCCACTTCTGCGCGTGGTAGGGGGACGAGTTACAGGTGATGCTCACGAGGGCGCCGGCCAGCGATTGCGCCAGCAGGGGCCCGCCCGGGGCCCAGACGTCCTCACAGATGTTCACGCCCACCTCGACCCCATGGACGGCATACACCGGGCACGCGGTCCCGGGCTGGAAGTACCGCTTCTCGTCGAAGACACCGTAGTTCGGCAGCCGCATCTTTCGGTAGACACCGGCGATGCGTCCGTCGTACAGCACCGCCGCGGCGTTGTAGAGGTGATCGCCGGAGTCGACGAACCCGACGACCGCCGCCGTGCGGGAGGCGTGCCGCGCGACCTCATGGAGGCAGGCCAGGTTCTCGCGCACGAAATCGGATTTGATCAGGAGGTCCTCAGGGGGATACCCGGTGATCGCCAGTTCCGGAAACGAGACGACATCGGCCCCCGCGGCCTGGGCTTCCTCGAGCCGCTCGATGATCTTCCGGGTGTTCCCCTCGAAGTCCCCGACGATGGTGTTGATCTGGGCCATCGCGACCCGAAACCGGGGCGTCATCGCAATTCTGGCCTCCGCGCCAGGATGCTACCTAAGATCATTATACTCCATGTGGGCCCGGGTCCCCAGCCGTTCCATGAGCCGGTTCCGCCGCTCCCGCCACCGGTGGGAAACGAACCGGGGAGCCGCGCCTTCGCAGGTCACGGCTCCCCGGGGCCGGCCCGGCGTGGGCCGGGTAGAGCGTCAAACGTCGAAGTACAGGAAGAACTCGTAGGGGACCGGCCGGATATTCACCTCGTGGAACTCCCGCGTCCGCTTGTACCCAAGCCAGGTGTCCAGCAGGTCCCGGGTGAACACGTCGCCTTCCAGCAGGAACTCGTGGTCCGATTCGAGCGCGTCGAGCGCAGCGGGCAGCGATCCGGGGACGTTCTTGATCTTCGCGGCCTCCTCCGGGTCCAGTTCATAGGTATTCTTGTCGAGCGGTCCGAACCCGGCTTTGACCGGGTCCAGCTTCCGCTTGATCCCGTCGAGCCCGGCCATCAGGATGGCGGCGAACGCCAGGTACGGGTTGCAGGTGGCATCGGGACACCGGAACTCGATCCGCTTGCTGGCCGCCGCCCCCGGGCCTGAGAAGTACATCGGGATGCGGACCGCCGCACTCCGGTTGCGCTGGCTGAACGCGATGTTGACCGGCGCCTCGTAGTGCGGCACGAGCCGGCGGTAGGAGTTGGTGGTCGGAGCGCACAGTCCCATGAGCGAGTCCACGTGGGTGAGCACGCCCCCGATGTAGTAGAGGGCCTCCTGGCTCAGCTCGGCGTACCCCCCCTCCCGGTAGAAGACGTTCTGGCCTCCCTTCCAGAGGCTCTGGTGCACGTGCATGCCTGTCCCGTTGTCGCCGAAGAGCGGCTTGGGCATGAAGGTCGCGGTCAGCCCGTGCCGCCGCGCGACGTTCTTGACGATGTACTTGTAGGAAAGCAGGCTGTCCGCCATCCGGGTCAGCGGAGCGTACTTCATGTCGATCTCGCCCTGGCCCGCGTGACCGACTTCGTGATGCTGCATCTCCACTTCGATGCCCCACTTCTCCATCTCGATCGTCATCTCGCTGCGGGCATCGAGGAGGGTGTCGGCCGGCGGAACGGGGAAGTAACCTTCCTTGACCCGAATCCGGTTGCCGAGTCCCGCCGCGCCGGTGTTCCAGGTGCCCTCCGGCGAGTCGATGCTGAACCCCATCCGATGCGGGAGCACTTCGTACTGCACGTTGCTGAAGATGTAGAACTCCGCCTCGGGCCCCCAGTAACTCACCTCGGCGATCCCCGACGCCTTGAGGTACTCCTCGGCCTTCTGGGCGACGTGGCGCGGGTCCCGCGAGTACGGCTTCTGGGTGACGGGGTCGTTCACGTTGCAGATGACGGACAGGGTCGGGATCGCGGTGAACGGGTCCGGCCGCGCCGTCCCCGGATCGGGCATCAGGAGCATGTCGCTCTCCTCGATCGCCTGGAAGCCGCGGATGCTGCTGCCGTCGAACCCGATCCCCTTGGTGAAGGTCTTCTCGTCCAGCTGGCTGGTGGGGATCGTGGTGTGCTGCCAGGTCCCCGGCACGTCGACGAACTTGAGGTCCACCATCTTGATGCCGTGTTCCTTGACGTAAGCGACGACGTCGCGCGCCGTCATCTCCCTGCCATTCATTCCTCCACCTCCGCGTCCCGACCGGGACCCCGCATTGTTGAAGGCACAAAAACGCCCCCCGTGGCGCTCATCACGCCCCGAGAGGCATCATGGCCTTCGGTACGGCTCAGTATCCGAGGGATTTATACCACTCGGGCGTGGGGAAGTCAACCCGCCGATGGACCGCATGAATCCGGGCCTGACGGGCGTCACGCCGCCCCGAGACACCCCCGAACGCCGCAAGGGGCACCCCCGGACCGGGCGCCTCTGCGCGTCCCGTCGAGCCTCGCCGGCGGGGGGGGTTATCCGAACAGCCTGGGCTTCGCGAGTAGCGCGCGGAGCGAGGTGATCTTCCCGATGTGGTACCAGCGGTGGGTGTTGGCAAACGAGAACATCTCGCTGTAGTTCTTCCACAGCCCGCGCGGGCCCTCGGCCGGGGTCTCCAGCCTGGCCTCCGAGACCGTGCGCATGAGCGCCTCGTGAGTGTCGTCGAACGCCTTCACGACCTCGCTCAGCGGAGGGTAATTGGCTGGCCCGCCGGTCCCGGTCTTGAACAACTCGGGATACCGCGCCGGCAGGGTGACGCCCGGGGTCGCGCCCGCACGCTGGATGAAGTTCGTATTGGTCAGGGCCAGATGCCCGACCTGCCAGACGACGGGGGTGAGAATCGCCGCCTGTATCCGGCCCGCCTCCCCCTCGGTGATGTCGCCGAGACACTGCTTGACGATCTGATGACTCACCGCGAGCTGCTGCTGGATGAGCGCCCGATCTTCCACGTTGCCGCCTCCTTGGCCGCTACTTGGCCTTTTGCTCGAATTGGTCCACGACGAATATTAGCCCATGCGAACGTCACGCGGGTGTCAACCGAACGGATCTATCGCTTCCGCCGTCCCTTCGCGGTGCGGCGCGCCGGGGTGCTCTGCCGCTTTCTCGCCGCGGTCTTTCGTGCCCGGGCCCCCGCGACCGCCGCCCGGGCCCGTTTCCTGATGAAGGCTTTGGCCGGGCGGCCCCGCCCGTTCGGGCCACCTTCACCGTCGTGCAGGGCGCCGCCGATGGGGACCAGTTCATACTGGGCGGTGGGCGCCGGGGTCGATGATCCACGGACCGTCCCCGGGTAAATGCGAAACACCGGGCAGAGGAGCACCTCGATCCTCCCTCCGCCGGGGGCGAACAAGGCCGGCAGGTACAGCGTGCGGAGCCCCACGACCGTGATCGGACCCGTGGGAGGCGTGGACAGCCAGCGGCGCGAGACCTCGTAGGCCGGCGTCCCCGGGATCGTCGCCGCGGTGATCCGGGTCCGGCCCCCGGCATCGCCGAACGCGAAGAGGAACGGGCGGCCTTCCACGAACCGGCTGCGCCCGCCGTGAAACCGCCCGGTCATGTACACGTAGGCGGTTTCGACCGGGGGGACATCCCGAAACGTCAGCACCGCCCCCGTGACCGCCATTTTCGTCCGCGGCTGGGCGTCGGCGAACGGCATCGGATGGACGTTCTCGATCTCGGTCCACTCCGCGCCCCCGGGGGCGTCCAGAGGGACC
>VBAO01000524.1:1618-2865 GCA_005883865.1 Candidatus Segetimicrobium genomatis | reverse complement strand
TGGGGAGGGCCGCGCGACCAGGCGGCCGCCCGGGTCGGCTTCCTGATCGCCTTCCCGGTCCTCGTGGTGTGCCCCATCTTCCTCACGATCGACCTGGGTCAGCCCCTCCGCTTCTGGCACATGCTGATCAGCACCACCCCGGGCCAGTCCGGCTTCGTGTTCAAGAATTGGTCACCGATGTCCGTCGGGTCATGGGCCCTGCTGACGTACGGCGTGTTCGCGTTCGTGTCGTTCCTCGATGCCCTCGGGAGCGGCGCGCTCCTGGCCGGCGCCTTCGGCCGGCTCTTCATTGCGGTCGGGGCGATCCTCGCCCTCTTCATCGCCTCGTACACCGGCGTGCTCCTAAGCGTCTCCAATCAGCCGGTGTGGAGCGATACCTGGACGCTCGGCGGGCTGTTCCTGGCCTCGGGGCTGAGCGGGTCGGCGGCGTTGCTCTCCTCGGTGGCGGCGAACTCGGAGGGGCGGCTGCGGCGGGCGGAGGGGTACTTCGCGCTGTTGGAGCTGGTCCTGATCGTCGCGTTCCTGGTGACTCTGGCTCCGGCCGGCACCCTGGCTCGCGTCATCGCGGGTCCCTGGATCATCCTCTGGGCGGTCGTGGCGGTGAGCCTCGTGTTGCCGTTGAGCGAGCTCGTGGGCCGCGCCCCGGCCGTTTCGGGAATCACCGCGCTCGTCGTCCTGGTCGGGGTGCTCGCGCTCCGGGCGGTGGTGATCTTCAGCGCCCAGATGTAAGGACATAGGCAAGGGCCACTCCGGCCGAAGCGCCTCGCGGACCGTCGCGCCAAAGGCCGCGAGGATTGACATCGCTTTCTCCCGCACCCGACAATAGACCTGTACGAAAGGCACGTCCTCCCTGATGGGACGGTGAGGCGGTGGCACGACTCGAGGAAGCGCTGGACCGGTTGCTGAGCGCGGCGACCGCGCTTCCGGAGGAAGATGTTTCCATCGCAGACGCTCACGACCGCGTCGCCGCGGTGGAGGTCCGCGCCCCCGTCAACGTCCCTCACTTTGCCAGGCCGGCGATGGACGGCTACGTCTGTCATGACGCCGATGTCCGGGATGCCGCGCCCGACCGCCCGGTCCTCCTCCGGATCACCGGAGCGGTCCGTGCCGGGGGAACACCGGGCTCCGGCCCCGGACCAGGGGAAGTCTGGGCGGTTGCAACCGGCGCCCCGATGCCATCCCGGGGCGATCGGGTGCTGCCGGTCGAGGTGGTCCGCCGGGTCGGCGACCATGTGCGGGTTGAACAG
>VBAO01000524.1:1059-1613 GCA_005883865.1 Candidatus Segetimicrobium genomatis | reverse complement strand
GAGGTGATCCGGCCCCACACCGCCGGGGCGGTGTCCGCCTGCGGCATCAGGACGGTCCGGGTCCACCGTCGGCCGCGCGTGGCGCTCGTCGCGACCGGGGACGAGTTGGTGGATGTGCATGAGGCGGATACGGCCGCTTCAGCGCTTCCCCCCGGGCGCGTGTTCAACAGCAACGCCGTTGCGGTCGCCGGCCTCCTCCGGGCGGCGGGGTGCGAGGTGGAGTACCGCGGGCTCGTGCGCGATGCCCCGGACGAGATGCGGGAGGCGTTCCAGGCACTCCTCGGGCGGTACGATGTCGTGCTCTCGACCGGCGGCGTGTCGGTCGGCCGGTACGACGCGGTCCACCGGACCTGGCTGGATCTCGGCGCGGCGCGGATCGTCGGACGGGTCGACCTGAAACCCGGAGGGCCATTCTTCGCGGGCCGGGTGGGCGACGCGTGGGCCGTGGGGCTCTCCGGCACCCCGGTCGCGTGCCTGGCCGCGTTCCACCTGCTCGTTCAACCCCTCGTGCTCCGGCTGGCCGGCAGGCGCTGCGTGGTCAGGCCGGTCCAGCA
>VBAO01000524.1:0-992 GCA_005883865.1 Candidatus Segetimicrobium genomatis | reverse complement strand
CGAGGCCGTGGGCGATCTCGCCGGCCTCCTCAGCGCAAACGCCCTGGTGCTCGTTCCCCCCGGAACCCCTCCGCTGCCGCCGGGATCGCGCGTCGCGGCCCTGGTACTCGACCGCGATGAGGATCGGGATCGCCTGGCCGTCACTGCCGCCTCCCCCGGGCCGATGGTGGTCGGGGTCGTCGGGGAGTCGGGGGGCGGGAAGACCACCGTCCTCGTCGATCTTGTTCGAAGGCTGGCCGTCGACGGCATCCGCGCGGTCGCAGTGAAGCACGCCGCCCATGGGTTCGACCCCGACCACCGGGGAAGCGACAGCGCCCGCATGGCCGAGGCGGGGGCCGGCATCGTCGTCCTGGCCGGCCCCACCGAGACCGTGCTCCGGGTGGCGACCCCTGTGAGAGACCGTGATCGGGTGGTGTCGCTTGTCACCGCGATCGCGGAGGAGATGTGGGGGGAGCCTCCGGCCCTCGTGCTCATCGAGGGCTTCCAGCATCCATCCGGGCCCGTGATCCAGGTTGGCCCGCAGAAGGCCGGGGGGGAGGCCGGCGAGGTGCTGGCGACCGTGTCCGCGTTGGCCCGCATGGACGAGGCGGCGCTGGCGGGGGAGGTCCGGAAGCTGGTCGAGGTGGTCCGGTCGCGGGTGCGCTCCGATGGATGACGCGCCCGCGCGCACCAGCACGACGCGCCGGCGTGTCGGCCAGGTGCAGGCCGGGGTGGTGCGGGTCCGCGATGATGCGCTCGTGGTCGAGGAGCCGCTCGAGATCCGGCTCTATCCCGGCGACGGCAGCCCCTTCCTGCAGGTCTCGGTGACCATGCGGACGCCGGGCCACGACTTCGAGCTGGCCGCCGGTTTCCTCTTCACCGAAGGGATTCTCCAAGACTGCGGGCAGGTCGACCGCATCAACTACTGCGCCGACCACACCCTTGAGCACGCCCAGCGCTACAACATCGTCAACGTCTATCTGCGCCCGGGGGTGCCGATGGACGCCGAACAT
>VBAO01000182.1 GCA_005883865.1 Candidatus Segetimicrobium genomatis | reverse complement strand
CCGGACCCAGCGTATCGCGGCCGCCCGCTGCCTGGGTGCTATTGTAGAGCTCGGTCCCCACATTCGTCGCATCATAGGCATGTAGCACCGCGGGACCATTCGTGGACCACGCGTCCGTTTGCAGGGCCCAGACAATTCCATCTGCCGCCTGGTTGGCGGAGACGGACACCGTCGCACCCGGGAAGCCGAACGCCGTCGGGGCCTGGGACGTGGGTGAGGTGGAGAGCAGGCCCCCCGAGATCGAGAACGCCTTGAGGACGTCGCCCGCCGCCAGGAAGTACACCGTGTTGTTCCAGACGGTGGGGGTGCCGAAATAGGGCCCCAGAGCAAGAGGAAGTGTTTGCACGATTTGAGGGTCGCCGGGGCAACCGCCGCAGAACCGCCCCAAATTATCCCGATTGAGAAGATAGATCGTACCCTTCTTGGCGGCACCGACGAGCAGACGAGGAACCGCCGCGCCGCTCTGATCCGGCAAGACCAGCGGGGCGCCCGAGCCCATTTCGGTATCGTTTGGATCCAAGATGGCTTGATCGAACGGGGTGAAGTAGTCCACCACGGTGAGCGTTGCTTGGGAGAGCTTCAAGAAGCTCTCTCCGAAATCCGTGATGGCATCGAAGGTGCCGTTCCCGCTCGCGACGTAAAGATTGTCGCTTGAATCCGCCGCGACCGAGCCCCCGGACTGCCAGATGCCTCCTCCATTGCCGTTTGGCGTGGCGACAAAAACCCCTACTTGGGTGAGTTTGCTAGCGTCGTAGCCGAACAGCCAACCGTGCCAGGGGGCGATATCGCAGTGCGAGCCGAACCCGATGTACACCACGCCATTCACGAGGGCCAGGCCCGGCCGGTTCAACTGCCGTAATGGGTCGAAGGTGAGGGCGGTCCCATCGCTCCCACCGCCCATTCCAAACACCGTCCCTGCGATAGCTACCGGCCCGCCGAATTTTTCTGCCCCGGTGGCGATGTCGAGCGCATGAAGGCGCTGGACGTAGGAGGGAGCGGCGGAAGGACCCTCCTTTGTCTTCGCCACGACGTACAGCGTGTTGGTGGTTGGATCGATCACCGGCGTTCCGGTCACGCCGATCGCGGGGACCACATCCGTGCAGTAGGGGTCCAGATCCGAAATGGGAAATGCGCTCCCTCCGTTGACGAGCAGGCTGGCTTGCCAGAGCGGCGCGCCCTGGACGTCGGCATCAAAAGCATACACGGTGTCATTCTCGGTCGCCACATAGACGACATTATGGATTCCCTGGTTTGGAATCGCGACATTCGCCACGTAGAGCGGCTGCGCATAGACTTGCCCATTGACCGGATCGGCGAACCGCTTGCCGAAGCTGGTCGGGTTCACCGTGCGCGGGGTTAGGATCGTCTCGCTCACGTTCTGGCCGGTGCGGGCCAGATCGTTGTGATAGGTGAACACGCCCTGGATAGACGTCTGGGCGAAGACTGTCAAGGACACGACCGAGCAGAAGACCAACGCGAGAAGAACCCTGCCACAGGTTAGCGGGGACCGGAAACGCTTCAAGGCCTCCTCCCCGTCGCAGAGGGGGACAGCCTTATCGTTGGTTCGAGGTCGAATGCCTTGTTCGACGAAGAAAACCGGCAACATCTTCCCCTCCGGAAGCCGTCCTCCGGAGAAAATGGTAGTTGAGAAATCCCGAACCGTGAACTAGGAAGGTTGCCTAGGATCCCCTAGGAATAGCCCTTAGACGAGCGTTCAGGGTTTCTTCTGGGTCTGGCCAATCTCGACAGGTCTGGGTCACGCCGGACCCTCAGGACCGTACTCCACCCGGACCAGGTACAGCCCGTGGGCCGGGGCCGTCGGGCCGGTCCTCCGGTTGTCCCGATCGGCGAGATACGCGCCGGGAGCGTCCGGGGGCAGGCGGCCCGTGCCGACCCGCACCAGCGTCCCGACGATCATCCGGACCATGTGGCGGAGAAACCGGTCCGCGGTGAGCCACACGCGAACCCGCGACCCGGTCCGGGCGCACCCCGCCGCGGTGAGGGTGCAGACCGTCGTCCGCGAGGGGCTCCCCGCCCCCCGGTAGGCGACGAAATCGTGGCGGCCGACGAACGCCGCAAGGGCGCGCCGGACGGCCTCCACGTCGAGGGGCTCCGGAACGTGATAGGCCCTGTGCCGCAGGAGCGCGGAGGGCGCCGGACGGTTCAGGATTTCGTACCGGTAGGTGCGGGAGACGGCGTCGAACCTGGCGTGAAAGCCGTCGGGCATCTCTTCCGCGCCGAGGACGCGGATGTCGGGGGGCAGACGCGCGTTCAACGCCGCGGGCCATCGGGCGGCGGGGATCCGGCTGTGGGTCGTGAAGTGCGCCACCTGCCCCAGCGCGTGGACCCCGGCGTCGGTGCGGCCCGCGCCAACGGCCGGCGTCGCCACCCCGGTGGCCTTCCGCAGGGCCGCTTCCAGGGTCGCCTGGACGGACGGCGCTCCCCCCGCCGCCGACCCCCGCTGCCGCTGCCACCCGCAGTAGCCGGTCCCGTCGTACTCCAGCACCAGCCTCACGGTGCGCACGCGTCCTAGTGGCCCCGCCACGCCGCCGGGGGGATCAGGGCGAAGGCGGCCGCGGCGGCGACCACCGTGACGGCGACCAGGTCTTGGGGACCGAACCGCAGCACGTGCATCCGGGTCCGGTGCTCGCCCCCGCGATAGCACCGGGCCTCCATCGCGACCGCCAGCGCGTCCGCCCGCCGGAACGCGCCGACGAACAGCGGCACGAGCAACGGGGTGAGCGCCCGAGCCCGTGTCGGGAGGCTGCCCCGGGTGAACTCCGCCCCCCGCGCCATCTGCGCCTTCATGATCTTCTCCGCCTCCTCGAGCAGCGTCGGAATGAACCGCAGCGCGATCGTCATCATCATCGCGAGGTCGTGCGCCGGGACGCCCACCCGCTGGAAGGGCCGGAGGAGGCGCTCCAGCCCATCGGTGAACTCCATCGGCGAGGTCACCAGGGTCATCACCGTCGTGGACAGAACCAGGAGGAGCAGCCGCCAGCCGTAGAACGCCGCCTGGGCGAGGTTCTCGCGGGTCACGACCACCGGCCCCCACCGGAACATCGGATGGCCGCCGGGTTCGCCGAAGAACACCTGGAGGACGACCGCGAAGACGAGGAGCCAGAAGAGCGGCCGCAGGCCCCGGAGGAGATAGGCGGGAGCGATCCGCGCCGCGAGGGCCACCGCCACGAGCAGGACCGTCAGGATCGCGAGGCCGGCAAACTCCCGGACCGCGAACATGACCGTCAGCAGGAGGAGCGTCGCGAGGATCTTGGTGCGGGGGTCGAGCCGGTGGATCGCGGAGTCCACCGGCACATACTGGCCGAGGACGAGCCCCCTAAAGAACTCCACGGCCGCGGACCGCGAGCGCCTCGAGGATGGCGACCCGCGCTTCCTCGATGGTGAGGACATCCCGCCGGACGGGGAGGCCGCGCTCCCCGAGGCGGCGGGCGAGCAGGGTCACCTGCGGTAGACCCAGCCCCAACGCGGTGAGGCGGGAGAGATCGGCGAACACCGCCCGGGTGGGGCCATCGGCCACCAGGCGGCCCTGGTCGAGCACGAGCAGGCGCTCGCAGAGCTGCGCGACCGCGTCCATGCTGTGCGTGATCAGCACGATGGTCAGCGCGCCGTCCCGGTGGAGCCGCCGGACGTGCTCCAAGATGTCGCGGCGGCCCTGGGGGTCCAGGCCCGCCGCGGGCTCATCCAGGATGAGCATCCGCGGTTCCATCGCCAGCACCCCGGCGATGGCCGCCCGCCGCATCTCCCCCCCGCTCAGCTCGAACGGTGACCGGGGGCCGAACCGGTCGGGGGGGAGCCCCACGAGCTCGAGGGCGCGCCGCGCCCGGGCGCGCGCGTCGTCGTCGGACAGGCCCAGATTCCGCGGCCCGAAGGCCACATCCGCGACCACCGTCTCCTCGAACAACTGCTGCTCGGGGTCCTGAAACAGGAGGCCGATCTGCTGCCGGATGCGCCGGCGATCGACCCGGGGGCCGTGGATGTCGACGTCGTCGAGCAAGACCCGGCCGCTCGTGGGACGGAGCAGGCCGTTGAAGTGCTGGACCAGCGTGGATTTCCCCGAACCGGTCGCCCCGATGATCCCGACCACCTCCCCCGTCGAGATCGCCAGGGACACGTCGGTGAGCGCGGTCGCCTCGAACGGCGTTCCCCGCCCATAGACGTACGTCAGGTGCTCGCAGCGGATCATGGACCCGCGATCAGCGCCTCCACGAGCGGGTCGATCGTCAGGGCCCCCGGGGGCACCGCCACCCCATCCCGGGCGAGGGCCCGGCCCAGGCGGACCAGTTCCGGCGGCTCGAGCCGGAGCCGGCGCAACTCATCCTCCCTGGCGAAGACCTCCGCGGGCGACCCCTGGAGGACGATCCGCCCCTGGGCCAGCACGACGATCCGGTCCGCCCTGGCGGCCTCTTCCATGGCGTGGGTGATGAGCACGAGCGCCAGGCTCTCGTCGCGGCACAGGCGGAACGCGATCTCCATCACCTCCTGCTGCCCCAGGGGGTCCAGCATCGACGTGGCCTCGTCCAGGACGAGGCACCGGGGGCGCATCGCCAGGACCCCGGCGATGGCCACGCGCTGCTTCTGCCCGCCGGACAATTGGTGCGGAGGGTGCCGCCTGAGTTGCTCCAGGCCGACCACCCGGAGGGCCCGGTCGACGCGGGCCCGGATCTCGGCGGACGGCAGCCCGAGGTTCTCGCACCCGAACGCGACGTCCTCCTCCACGATCGCCGCGACGATCTGGTTGTCGGGGTGCTCGAAGACCATCCCGACGCGCTGGCGCGCGAGCCAGGCCCCTTCCGGATCCCGCCCATCCACCCGCACCTCGCCCGCGGTGGGCAACAGGAGGGCGTTGAGGTGCTTGGCGAGCGTGCTCTTGCCGGAGCCGTTCCCGCCGATGATGGCGAGGCACTCGCCGGGAGCGATGTCGAGATCGAGGCCCGCGAGCGCGGGCGTCCCGACCCCGCCACCCGCGGGGTAGACGAAATGGACGTCCCGAACCGTGATCAGAGGAGAAACCGTCGAGGGAGCGGCCCGCACTCCCCCCGAGAGCCGGCGCCCCGCAGGGGGTGGGCCCGCCCCATTACGGGGTGCGGGCAGGCCGCATGGGGCGCGCCCGCTACTTCACGAGCTCGAGCAGGGCCATCGGCGCGGCATCGCCGCGCCTGGGACCCGTCCGGCTGATCCGGGTGTACCCGCCGCGTCCCTTTTGATACCGGGGGGCGACGGTCGCGAACAGGCGCCGGATGACGGCGCGGTCGAGGAGGAGGCGCGCAATCTGCCGCCGGGCGTGCAGATCGTTGCGCAGCGCGAGGTCGATCACCCGGTCCGCAACCTTCTTGGTTTCAATGGCCTTGTGCTCCGTCGTGGCGATCCGCTCCTCCACGATCAGGGCGGACACGAGACCCCGAAACAGCGCGAGCCGCGCCCCGGAGTCGCGGCCGAGGCGCCGCCCTCGTCGCCCCAGCACCATCAGGCTCCCCTCCGGCGCAACTCCAGCCCCAACGCCGCGAGCTTTTCCTTCACCTCGTCGAGGGACTTCCGGCCGAAGTTTTTGACGTTGACCACTTCCTCCTCCGTCCGCTGCAGGAGGTCGCCCAGCGTGTTGATCCCCGCGCGCTTGAGACAGTTGTACGGCCGGACCGAGAGGTCGAGCTCCTCGATCGGCATCGTGGCCAGCTTGTTCGTCTCGTCGACCTGCGGGCCCACCGCGACCTCGGGTGCGACCGCGGTGCCCACGAAGAGGCGGAAGCCGTCGATCAGGAGGCGGGCGGATTCCTGCAGCGCCTCTTCCGGCCTGATGCTCCCGTCGGTCCACACCTCCAGCGTGAGCCGGTCGTAGTCGGCCGCCTGGCCCACCCGCGTGTCGTCCACGACGTAGTTCACCTTCTGGATGGGCGAGAACACCGAGTCGATCGGGATCACGCCGATGACGTGCTCGCTCTTCCGGTGGCGTTCGGCGGGCACATAGCCCTTGCCGCGCTCCACGACCAGTTCCATGGTCAGATGGGCGTTCTTCCCATCGAGCGTGGCGATGTGCAGATCGGGGTTCAGGATCTCGACCTCGGCATCGGGTTGGAGGTCCCCGGCGACGACGTCTTTCTTCCCCCGCACATCCATCCGGAGGAGCTTGGGCTTGTCGCTGTGCAGTTTGAGCGACAGTTCCTTGAGGTTGAGGATGACCTGGGTCACGTCCTCGACGACCCCGGGGATGGTCGAGAACTCGTGCAGGACGTTCTCGATCTTGACCGAGGTGACGGCCGCGCCCGAAATCGAGGACAGCAGGATCCGCCGCAGGGCGTTCCCCAGGGTGACCCCGAACCCCCGCTCGAGCGGCTCCACGACAAACTTCCCGTAGGTATCGGAGAGTTCCGCGAACTCGATCTTGGGCTTCGTGGAATCCCACACCTCTCCCAACCCCCT
>VBAO01000181.1 GCA_005883865.1 Candidatus Segetimicrobium genomatis | reverse complement strand
GACCCATGATCGCGGTGATCGCCTGCGCCAGGGGTTTCATCGGTTTCTGGGCTTCGGCGAGCGGCAGGACCCACGTCAGCAGCGCGAGCCAGGTCACGGCCATCGTCGCGCACAGCACGGCGAACGCGGCGATCGCCGCCCCTCGCAGCGACACCAGGAGGGCGATCCCGACCCCGGCCACGAGCATGCCCGCGGGAGCGAGCAGCGCGGGCCCCGCGGCGCGGAAGGCCTCGGGGTACTGCCCGCCCACGAACGCCGCGACCGCCCAGAAGAGCGCCCCGACGAGGACCACGAGCGCGGCGATGCGACGCCGATCGCGGCAAACGGCAGCACCGGCATGATGTAGCCGGGGAGTTTGGTCTGGGCCGCCGTGTAGAAGAGAAACGGCACGGCAACCCCGAGCAGGACCAGGAGGCTGCCGTCCGACGTTCGCCGGCGCCGCAGGTGCAGCGCCGCCGCCGCCGGCCAGAATGTCGTCCACGGGAACGCCCCCAGCAGCACCACCGGAACGTAGAAATACCAGGGCGCGGAGTGCTTCTCCACCACCCCGAAAAACCGCCCGAGCATGTAGTGGCCGATGTTCGATGCGATGAAGGCCGACCCGTGCAGGAGCGTCTCCAGCGCATACCACGAGAGCCCCGCGGCCGCGTATACGGCGAGCCCGGCCGCCCACGGCACCTCCCGCCAGCGCGACCAGGCGCGGCGCACGGTGATGAACGCCGCGATCACGAGGCCCGGGAGGATGAGCCCGATCGGCCCCTTGGTGATCGTGGCGAGCCCCGCGAAGAGAAAGAACCAGAGGTACGCGCTCCGCCGCCCCGAGCGATAGCCATGGACGAACGCGTAGAACGCCAGCAGCATCCAGGCCATCAGGACCGTGTCGAAGACCGCCAGGCGGGACTGCATCAGGTACTGGAGCGTCACGGCCAGGATCGCGCCGGCCAGGAGCCCCACCCGGCCGTTGAACAGCGCGCGGCCGAGGAGCACGGTGGCGTACACGGCGAGGATGCTGAAGACCACGGACCACACGCGGATGGTGAACTCGGAGACCCCCAGGACGCGCCCGGTGGCGGCGACGAGCCACATGTAGAACGGGGGATGCACGTACCAGGGCTGGCCGTTCGCGTGCAGCGTCACCGGATCGCCGGTCTGGGCCATCTCCACCGCGATCTCGCCGTACTGGCTCTCGTCTTGATCGAAGAGCGACGGCGCGCCGAGGCGGTACAGATCGAGGACCGCGCAGGCGGCGAGCAGGAGCGCAAGCCACCACCGCTCCCCGGGCGCCCGCGTCCCCGAGGAGGAAGCCACTACGCGCTGGGCCGATCGAGGGCCAGCCGGTCGAGCAGCCGCCGGGCGATCGCGGCCGCCGACCCCGTCCCTCCCAGGCGCCGGAGCCCGACCTGGCCACGACGCTCCCGCTCGCGCGGGTCGCCGAGGAGATGCGCGAGGGTCGCGGCCGCATCCTGCCAGTTCGAGGTCGCGACCAGGGCGTCCCCCAGCAGGCGCTGCTGCTCCTCCAGGAACCGGCGCGTGAACTGCGGGCCGGTCCCGGGAAACGCGACCACCGGCTTGCCCAGCCCGGCCGCCTGCTCGTTCGCGCCCCCGGCCATTCCCAGGACGACGGTGGCGCGCCTCAGGGCGTCCGCGTACCGGTCGGTGGTGACCGTGATGTCGATGCCGTCGAACCGGAAGCGGCCCGCGTCCATCCAGACCCCCCCGGCAGACGCCACCCGCTCGCGCAGCCGGTCGGGGGAGAGCTGGGGCGCCCACGCGACGAGGACCGCGGGGGCCGGGGCGGCCGCCGCCGCCGCCGCCCCGCTCGCCGCGCGCAGGAGGAGCAGGAGGTTGTCGAACGCCGGCGGCTTGCTGCCCGCGAGCAGGGTCACCACCGGACGATCGGGGGGCAGGCCGAAGGTCTCTCCCGTGAACGTCAACGCGTCCATCGGCCAAAACCCGAGGTACTGAGCCTTGATGCCGCGATGCACGAGCGCCGTCGCGGTCAATTCGTCCCGGGTGAACACCTCGCAGGCCAGCCGCCGGATCAGCCACACCTCCAGCCGGCTGTGGGGCGCGATATACTCGGACTTCGGCGCCACGAGGTAGACGGTCGGCCCGCCCGCCGCGCTCGCCATCGCGAGGCAGTAGACGTCCCCCACGGCGAGGACGAGGTCCTGGCGCCCCCGCTGGGCGCGCAGCGTCCGGCGCTGCGCCCTCCAGAATCCGATCAACCCGTGCATCACGTCTTTTCCAAGAGCCGCGAGGGCCGCCCAGCCGGCCCTGAGGCCGAACCCGCGGCTGGGAAAATCACCTCGGGGGTCGAGGAGCGTGATCTCGGGCGGAAAGTGCCCGCCGTGCCCCACCAGGGGATAGACCGAGACCGAGACGTCGCGGAGCGGCAGGGCGCGGATGATGGCCGTGGCCCCGACATCTTCCGCGTATCCATTGCTGACGACCAGGATCCGTCCGAGGCTCACGCCGCGTGATGACCCGGCTGCCGCTCCAGGAAGGGGGCCATTTCCCCCAGCATGCGCCGGGCGGTGGACTCGGAGTTCGCGTACAGGGCCCGCAGGTCTTGCGACATCCGGACGAGGCCGGCCTCGTCGTCCAACATCTCCACGGCCCTGCGGGCGACCTGAGCCGGGGTGAGCCGGCCGACGAGTTCCGGAACCACCATGCGGCCCGCGTGCCGGTTGGGCCAGGCGAGCAGGCGGTGATGGCGGAGGTACCGGCCGACGACCACCGCCTTCACGAGGTTGGCGATCCCGGGGACCCGGCCCACCCACTCGCTCAGCCCGGGGGTGCGGATCGACCCGACGCGCTCCAGCGGGAAGACCACCAGCATCGGCACCCCGAGGATGGCGAGCTCGTCGTTGTTCGAGCCGGGATAGGTGAGCGCGAGGTCGCACGCCGCCATCGCCCTCAGGTGATCCTCTTCCACGACCTCGACGCCGGAGCGCGCCAGGGCGCGCGCGTGGCGGGCCAGCAGATCCGCGAGCATCCGGCGCGAGAGAAACGGCGAGGCGATCAACGAGAACCTGAGGTCGGGCCGGAGCGCGCGCATCGCCGGCACGAGCTCCAGGATGTAGGGGAGGGCGATGCGCACGATCCAGCGCCGGCTTCCCGGGAACAGGGCCACCCGCCGGCCGGAGCGCGCTCGGGGCGTCGTCGAGCGGATGGACTGGAGGTGCTCCACCCTGAGATCCCCGACCACGGAGAGACGGTCCCGCGGCGCGCCCTTCGCGATCAACCGGTCCGCGAGCGCGCCCGACGGGAGGAACACCCGCGTGAACCAGCGGGCGCGCGGCAGGATCGGTTGGGACGATTCGACGTAGGCGAACGCGGAGAATCGAAACCGGCGGGCCAGCGTCGCGGAGTACCACAGGTCGCCCCCGAAGTGCAGCACGCACCCCGGACCCGGCGCCGGGAACCGCCGCAGCCGGGCGGCAAACGCCAGGCAGTCCCACGGGGTGTAGATGCGCTCGAAGACGCCGGCCCGCCGGGCCACCGCGGCCTCCTGGCCGCTCGCCCACTGGCACGGGGGCAGGATGAGGGAGACGGCCAGGGGGAGCCCCAGGGATCCCGCCCACTCCCGGGCGGCCCGGGCCATCGGAATCGCCTGGTAGGACACCTCGCCCGGGCTGTTCGCCACGAGGACGAGCTCCCTCGTGCGCACGCTCGCGCTCGCCGAGACGATCTCACCGTCCGCGACGGCGGATTTCATGCTGCGATTATACTCTACGCGTCCCGCGAGATCCAGAATGCCTGCGACCACGCGGCCCGGCCCGCGGCATCCGCGCATTCCACGCGAACGAAGCCTTCGTCGCCCCGGGGCGCGTACGCGGCCTCGGGGCCCGACGCCTCGCACCGCACGCGGCCGCCGGCGTCGAGGAACCGGATCCCCCGCGCCTCCGTGACGCAGGTGATCGCCCCATCGCGCGAGCCGAACTCCGCCCGCGGGCCCGTCGAGGCGACCACGGCGAGCGCTCGGAGCGCCCCGAGGAACGCCTCGGGGGTGACGGCGGCGGTCTTGACCAGCACCCACCCGGTATCGAAGTCCCGGTCCCGGTGCAGGTCGTCGACCGCGACGCCGCCGACCGGGGCGGTGGGGCCGCGCCGGGCGAGCACCGCCGCCCACCGCTCCACGTCGGTACGGCTCGCGCTGTGGTGATTGCTGATCTCGACCAGATGGTACCCGCGCAGCGCGCTCATCTCGGCGACGGACCACGCGCCCGTCCCCAGGTTGCCCGTCCACGCCGGGTGATGCAGGGAGACGACGCCGCCGGCGGCGACGGTCGCGTCGATCGCGGCCTGCGCCCCGCGCACACGCAGCGGCCCCGGCGAGCCGAGCCGTCCCAGGTGCGGGCCGAGCGGCCAAAACGGCCGTCCGATCGCGGTCTCCACCCCCGGGAGCGCCAGGAACGTCTCATCGTTGAGGTCCTCGCACGCGGTGACCCGCTCGTGATCGGTGAACACCACGAAGGTGTACCCCGCGGCCCGATACCGTTCGAGGAGCCCGCGCGGAGCGTAGGCGCCGTCGGAGTTGGTCGTGTGGCAGTGCAGTTGCGCCTTGCGGTACCGGCCGGGGACCGCGTAGGGATCGGCGATCCTCGTCGGCATCACTCGCGAGAGAGCCGCGGAGCGGCCCCGGTCACCTGTCGCCGGGCGACGCCGCCGGGATGTCGGCCGGGGCGGGCCGGAGCGCCGCCGATGCCTCCGCCGGGCCGGCGGCCGGACCCGCGACCTGATAGCCCATCTGGCGGAGCTCATCCCGGATCGCCTTGATTCGATCGGGCGTCGGCGGATGGCTGGCGAACGCGGTGCCGAGCGCGCCCTGCTTCTGCTCCAGGCCCGCGAGGCGCTCGAAAAACGGCACGGACGCCCTCGGGTCGAACCCTGCTTTCTGCGCGTAGATCACCCCGTAATGGTCGGCTTCGTACTCCTTGTCTCGAGAGTACTTCGCTCCGAGGAGCCCGCTTGCAATCTGAGAGACTTGATAGGCGGTCAGGTTGCCTCCAAAGAGGAGCTGGGTGATCAGGACGGCGCCGAGCTGCAGTTGCATCTCACGCTGGGCCAGGTCGACGGCATGGCGGCGGGCGACGTGGGTCGTTTCGTGCCCCAGCACGAACGCCA
>VBAO01000046.1 GCA_005883865.1 Candidatus Segetimicrobium genomatis | reverse complement strand
GCTCAGGTGGACCAGGCACACGGTGCGGGCGCGCCCCGCCGCTGTGCGCGCGAGCGCGTGGGCGGCGTCGTCGTTGCTGAGGTGCCCTCGGGGCCCCAGGATCCTGTTCTTCACGAACCACGGATACGCGCTGACGTTCAGCAATCTGAGGTCGTAGTTCGATTCCAGGATGACGAGGTGGGCTCCGGCCAGATGCGGGTCCAGCGCCTCGTCGGCGTAGCCGAGGTCGGTGGCCACCGCGATCCGATGCCGGCCGACCCGGAAGGTGAACCCGACCGGCTCCGCCGCGTCGTGAGAGACCGGGAACGCGGTGACCTCGAACGGCCCTACCTCAAACGGGCGGGTCGTTTCGAACGGGGTGACCGCGGCTCCGGCGAGTCCGGCGGCGGCGGCGGCCAGGGTGGCCGCGTTGGCCATCACGGGGAGCCCGAACGCGCGGCTGAGCGGCCCCGCCCCGCGGGCGTGATCGTCGTGTTCGTGGGTCAGCAGGATCGCCGAGATCGTGCGCATCTCCGCTCCCAGGTCGCCGAGGGCCCGCTCGATCGCGTCGGAGGAGAGCCCCGCGTCGATGAGCAGCCGGAACGCTCCGGCCTCGAGCAGCAGGGCGTTGCCGGCGCTCCCGCTCGCCAGCACGACGGCCCGCGGCGGCGTGAAGAGGTGGGTCAGCGTCCCCATGCCCACGCCGTCGCCGCGAGGGCTGCGGCGGCGAGGAACACCGCCGGCCAGTTGATGGTCCGGGTGCGCGCCCACAGCGGAGCGTCGGCCGGGATCTCGCTCCACACCAGCGTCCGGTTGTCCCGCCCGGTGGCGTTGGTGCCGACCACCGTCCCCGGGATCGCCAGTGTCACGCTGACGCTGATCGGCGCGCCGGCCTGCTGGGCCAGGCGGGCTGCCGTGACCGTGAGCTCCTGCGTGTAGGTCGCACCGAGGCCCCAGTTTCGCTTGGTGAACCGCAGCGCCCCGAGGGTCCCAAGGGCGGGGGAGAGCATCCGGCTCAGCGGCCCCTGATCCACGCGCTCCGCCACGGCCAGTCCGGTGGAGGCGCCGGGGACGACATCGACGTCGAACGTCGTCGAGAAGGCGCTGAGCGTGAGGACGACATAGGTGATCGTGATGCCGACCCAGGCCGACAGGATCCCGCCGCGCATCGTCCCTCCCCGGTGCTGTCGGCTTCTGGTTCGCTGCTCCGGCGGGCAGTCCTCCGCACCGCGGCCGGAGGGCCGGCCGGTGGGCAGCCCGAAGGGACAGCCCGTGGATCCACGAATGGTGGCTCGGATGGTGCGCCGCGCGCGCGCGGTGACGGCGGCGCTCGGTCAGGCGGGTCCCCCCTTCGCGCTGGAACGCGCCGCCGCGCGGTTGGGGATCACGAAGATCCTCCGGGTGGACGCCCCGGGCGCGGTGGGCCGGGTCCTGGACGGCGGCGAGGGATCCCCCATCATCGCCGTGGATCGCAGGCTCCCGCCGCGCACCCCGGAGTGGAACGGGTGCCTGGCGCTGCTCCTGGCGCGCAGGCTGCTTCCCCCGTCGGCATCCGGTGCGGGCGCCGATGAACTGGCGGAGATCGGGGCGGCCGAGTTGCTCCTCCCCGCCCGCGCGTTCCGGCCGATCGCCGGCCGCACCGACCTGACGATGGACGGTCTCAGGGATCTCGCCCACCGGTTCTCCGCCCCCATCCGCCTGACCGTCCGGCAGTGGCTCCTGACCGGGACGTGGGTCGGCTTCGCGCTGCTGTGGCGCGACGAGGCGTCGGGGGTTCGGCTGCGGTGGCGGGCCGCATCGCCCGGGACGCGGTATCCGCCGTGCCTGGCGTTGGGCGCGCGGGCGGAAGCGGTCTGGCGGGACACCGCGCGCCTCTGCGCCACGCTCCGCACCGGCAGGCCGCACCATGGGGTCGAGGAGGTCTTGGCGCACGCCGAGGGGGCGTGGTGGTTCACCCGGTTTGGCCTGGTCCGAGAGGACGGCGGGCGGGCCGTGCTCGCGCTCGTCGTGCTCGATCGCCGGGACCGCGCGGCGGCCCGCGCGGGCCGGAGGGAATCGCTCCCGGATCTGCGAATAAGTGGGGGATCATGAAGGCGCGTGGCGGCAGAAACCTCTTCGGTTACTCCATCGGGATCCTCGTCCTGGATACGGTGTTCCCCAGGATTCCGGGAGACATCGGCCACGCGGGGACGTTTCCCTTTCCCGTCCTCTACCACAAGGTGCGCAACGCGTTTCCCTCGCGCGTGGTGCGGGAAGGCGACCCGGCGCTGCTCGAGGGATTTGTCGCCGGCGCCCGCGCGCTCGAGGCCAACGGGGTCCTCGCGATCACCACCTCGTGCGGATTCCTCGCGATGTTCCAGCGCCAGCTCGCGGAGGCGGTGCGGGTTCCGGTGTTCACGTCGGCGCTTCAGCTGGTGCCGCTCGTGTCCCGGATGCTGGGGCCGGCCCGCGCGGTCGGCATCCTGACCGTCGAAAGCCACGCCCTCGGCCCCCGGCACCTGGCAGGCGCCGGCATCACCGAGGATATCAACGTCGTCATCGCGGGGCTCGAGCGGGGCCACGCGTTCACCCCGGTGCTCCTCGATAACGAGACGGAACTCGACGTCGACGCGGCCCGGCGCGAGAACGTCGAGGCGGCCAAGGAGATGGTAGAGCGGCATCCGGAGGTGGGCGCCATCGTGCTCGAGTGTACCAACATGCCCCCGTACGCCTCCGCGATCCGGGACGCCACGGGCCTGCCGGTGTTCGATATCACCACCCTGATCCGCATGGTGCACGCCGCCGTAACCCCTCCGGTCTACTGAAGTCCCCGGCGTTTCGCCGCGCTGCAGGATCGGATTTCGGGCATATAAGTGTATAATCGGGGAAGGGTGCTGGTTGTCCGCCCTCTATCGCCAGAGACAGGAGCGTGATACATGGCCGTTTTGCGCACCGCCCCCGCCCGATGGTTCGTGGTGGCGCTTGCCGTGCTCGTGCTGGTGGTTCCATTCAGCCCCGCCCAGCGCGCCGCCGCCGCGGATCACTCCCTCGTGTTCGCCGCCCTGCACGTGCTCGAGGACGAGTACGTGGACCCGGTCGAGGCGGTCCCGCTGCTCAACGCCTCGATCGCCGCCCTGCGGAAGGCCACGAACCAGAGCGCGACCGCGCTGGCCGACATCCCCATCGGGACGCCCAGGACGGAAGCCGAGGCGGCGTTTGCCGCCACGTTCGCGCACGCGGTGCAGTTGAGCCTGGTTCCCGAGACCCAGCTCGCTTACGCGGCCACCGCAGGGATGCTCGCCTCGCTCCGCGACAGCCACACGAACTTCCTCAATCCCCAGCAGTACGAGGAAAACCGCCAGCAACTGATGGGCAAGCCCGGGTTCAGCGGGATCGGGGTGGTCATCACCTCACGCAAAGACCCCGCCGGCGAGGGGTGGATCTTCGTCGAGGACGTCTTCCCGGGATCCCCCGCCGAGGCGGCCGGGCTCAAGCGGTTTGACCGGATCGTCCAGGTCGACGGCAAGTCGCTGAAGAACGCGAGCAGCCAGGACGCGAGCCAGGTCATCCGCGGGCCGGCGGGGTCCACCGTGACCCTGACGATTCTCCGGAGCGACCAGTCGATCACGGTCTCGGTGGTGCGCGCATCGATCCAGCAGCACCCCGTCGAGGCCAGGTTCATCCAGCCCGGCGTCGCCTACGTGAAACTCTACGAGTTTTCGAGGGGGGCCGGGTCGAGACTCCGGAGCGCGCTCCTGACCCTCGGTCTCCAGGAGCCCCTGCGCTCGGTCGTGCTCGATCTTCGGGCGAACCCGGGCGGGCTGATCCACGAGGCCGTCGCGGTCGGCAGCCTGTTCCTGCCTTCACGGACGACGCTGTCGAGGATCACCGAGCGCGGCCATGCCCCCAACGTCCTGCAGACCGCCGGGGTGCCGCTGTTCCCCCGGACGGCGCTGGCGGTCCTCGTCGACGGGAGCAGCGCCTCGGCCTCGGAGATCCTGGCGGGAGCGTTCAAGGACCTTCGCCGCGCCACCATCGTCGGCGAGAAGACCGCGGGCGCGCTGGGCGGCTCGGTCACGGTGCGTCTGCCCGAGGGCGCCGGGATGCAGGTCACCGTCGAGCGGATCACGACCCCGTTGGGGACGGCCGTCGAGGGGGTCGGCATCGCGCCGGATGTGCAGGTGACCCTCTCGATCAACGACATGCTGCGGGGCGAGGACACGCAGCTGGAGGCCGCGTTGCGCGTCATCGGGGCGCTGGCATCCGGAGGCGGAGGACCTGGTGGCACGACGCGGGAACCGGTCGAAGACCCAAGGGTCCGCCTTCGGGTTGTGGGTCGCCGTGGTCATCGGCGCCGGGGCGCTGGGATGGGGCGTTGCCATTGGGCTTGCCCCCGGTGGGCCGGAATTGACGCAGCGCCCTGCGGCCCCTCCGGTCGCGCTGAGGCTCCGCCCCGTCTGGCTTCCGGACGTCGAGGTTCTGCGGTCCTCTCGCCGGGGGCCGGCGCAGGGGCCCCGCCAGTTCACGGGCCTGCACATGGCGTTCTCGCAGGAGTGGCCTCAAGGCGTCTACGAGATCGGCTCGTCCGGCCAGCAGAGGAAACCGCCGTCGTCCTCGGTCCGCGTCCTCTGCGCCGGATGCCCGGCGGTGAACTGGGCGCTCAACCTCTCCCCCGACTCCGCCAGCGCGGAAAAATTGATGGTCAACGCCGCAACCTTTGGGGTGATCGTGATGGCCGGGAACGGCCGGATGACCCTGCTGGAGTGGAATCCCTAGGCGAGGGGCCGCGGTCTACTGCTGGATGAGACGCAGCTCTTCCAGCCGGATCCGCATTGCCAGCGGGCTCACGGCGAACATCCGGGCCAGCGCGCCGATGACCTCGTCGGTCTCGGCCTGGCGCTGTCGAAGGCCCAGGGCCCGGTAGATCCTCGGCGCCAGCTCAGCGAATCGCCCCCGGACCTTTTCCTCGGGCATCAGCACTTCGGCGGCAAATCGTCTGGCTTCCCGCTCCTCGGCCCGGCGGCGCGGCTCGGGAACCGCGAGGGGGCGCTCCGGGGCTGCGCTGGCGACCAGCGTGCTGTGCTCGAGGACGGCGTGGCCCAACTCCTCGGCGATCACCCAGCGCCGTTCGGCAGCGGAGCCGATCCGGTCGCGGTTGATGACGATGACGGTGTGGTGGCCGTCCCGGGCAATCGTGCCGCGCTCCTCCGGCCGGAGTGACCGCTCGCGCACAGGGTACCCGTGCTCCGCGGCGATCCGTTCGATGTCGACGGGCACGCTCCGGACATTTTCCAAGATTGCCCGCGCCCGCGCGTGGGCCCGCCCCAGCCCGGTGGGTCCTTCCTTCGATGCCCGCTCGTCCCGCGCATCCGGGGTCATGAACGCCTGAAGCGCGGCCAGCTCGCGCCGCGCGGAGGGCGACAGCACGCGGAGGTCCTGCTCGAGCATGACGCGGCGGCAGGTCGCACACAGCCACGCCACGGGAGGCTCGCAGGTCGAGTCGAAGAACGGCTCGAGCTCGTGACCGCACTGGGCGCACTCCTGCATCGGAGCCCCATTGTAACACACGCGGAAGCCCCGCGCACCCGCCGCCGGCTGCCCTGCTGCTCCGGGCCGGCGAGGGATCAGTCCAGCTCCAGGTGATCGCCCACCTGCCGCTCCCGTCCTCGTTCGTAGGCGAACCGGGCCGTCGCGACATCCTCGGCGGCGAGCCCCAGAGACTTGAACAGGGTAATCTGGTCCGGATCGGTGCGGCCCGGGTGACGTCCCTCGAACACCTCTCCGATCTCGGCCAGAATGTGCGCGTCGGTGATCGCGCCCTCGGCGATCGGCCCGACGATATCACCCGCCTCGACGGTGGCCGCCGCGCGGGAATCGACGAAGAGCCGGGATCGCGCCACCGCCTCGGTGTCCAGCTCACGCCAGTCCGGCCGCGGGGCCCCGACCGCGTTGATGTGCGCTCCGGGAGACAGCCACCGCCCCCGCAACACGGGGGTCTGGCTGCTGGTCATGGTGCAGACGATCTCGGCCCCGCGGACCGCTTCTTCCGCGGTCGCGGAGGCCGCCGCGGCGACCCGGTGGCGGTCGGCGACCTCGCGCGCAAACGCATCCGCATGCGCCCGGGTCCGGGTCCACACCCGCACCTCCACGGGCCGGCAGACCTCCAGCAGCGCCTCCATGTGGCTGCGGGCCTGCACGCCGGCGCCCAGGAAGGCGACGACCTTGGCCCCCCTGCGGGCCAGGTGCTTCGTCGCCGCGGCCGAGACCGCCGCGGTGCGCATCTCCGTGATCAGGCGGCCGTCCAGCACTCCGAGCAGCTTCCCGGTCGCCGGATCGTACAACAGGATGGTCGCGAGGAGCGCCGGCAGGCCGCGGGCGGCGTTGCCGGGGTAGAGGGCAACCGCCTTCAGCCCCATCGCGCCGGCGTCGCGCAGGTAGGCCGGCATCAGGAACAGGAAGCCCCCGTGCTCTTGGACGGGGATGGCGGTACGCACCGGTTGGAGGACGCGGCCGGCGGAGAACGCGGCCAGCGTGCGCTCCATCAGGGGAACGAGGTCGCGCATCGTCAGCAGTTGGCGCAGGTGCGATTCCCCCAGCAGCAGGGCCATCGGCGGTACCTCCGTGGCGTGAGGGCGGACGGTGCGTGGATCGATAGGCGAGGTGTTCCAGAAGAGGCCGGCCGCTCCCTCTGGGCCGGTGGCGCGCGCGGGAGCCGGCTCCCCGCTGCGCTCACGCCTGCCGGCCGGGTGCGATCACGCCGTCACGGCGAAAACGTGTGGGTGAACACCTTCGCGAAGCTGTGGATATAATCGAGCAGGGGGGCGCCGAGGAAGTAATACGCCGCCACCATCCCCAGGAAGAGGATCAGCAATGTCAGCGCCACGCGCGATCACCCCCAGGCGGAAGGAACCGTCCGGTCGTGGGAGAAATGGCTTCGAGAAGGTCTAGAAGGCGCTGCGGCCCGTGGCGGCCCGCTGGTGCATCAGCCGGGCTGCGGCGGCCTGGATCACCAGGGCCACCGCGTACAGCGCGATGCCTTCGATCAGGCTCCACTTGATGTCGGAGAAATTGAGCATGTGGAACCCGGTGAAGTACGCGTAGGACCGCTGGGGATTTGGCCGGTTCATGATGCTTGGTCCGGCCTGCATGTACACCGTGACGACCTTGAACACATGGCGGGAGAGAATCGGCTCAAGGATCGCAACGATCGCGAGGACCTTCAGCCCGACGACGACCCAGTCGATCAACTGTCGTTGAAACAGCTTCATCGGCGTCACCCGTACCCATGTCTACCCCAAACCTCCAGGGAATAGACCTGACGCGGGGGGCGCCAAAGGCGGCCGGGTCCCGCGGGGTCCGGCGGGCGGTCCTGGGGGACTATGAGGCAGCGCTGGGGCGGGGAGCCCGGAGGGAGCCCTAATGGCGTATCTCGGGTTGTCGATCCGTGGGGGAGAGCGCCGTGAAGAAGAGCTTCGGTTTGCCCGGAAAGTGGGCTACACGGCTGTGGAGATCAGCTTGGACGGCACCGGCCTCGTCTTCGGGGGGCGGTTGCACGCCTCGATGCTCCGCGAGGCGCTCGCGGCGTTCCACAAGCACGAGTTCCGATACTCGGTCCACGGTCCGAGCAGCCTCGACCTTCGCGACCGCGCCAACCGGGAGATCCAGTTGGCGCTGGCCCGCGCGGCCCTGCAGTTCTGCCGGGAGGTCGGCGGCCGGGTCCTCGTGATCCATTTCGAGCAGCAGAGCCAGGACCCGGAGGATGAGGCGGCGTTTGACGAGGCGGTCCTCCGGCTGTCCGATGAGGCCGGGGATGTGCTGCTGGGGATCGAGAACATCGAGGTGGAACGGGTCGAGCCGGTCATCGACTGTGTCCGCCGCATCAACCGTCCGAACGTCGTGATGACGCTCGATATCGGCCATGCGCATCTCTCGGCCGCGTACTTCAGATTCGACTTTCTCGAGGCGATCCGGTCGGCCCTCCCGCACGTTCGGCATGTCCACGTCAACGACAACTTCGGACGGTACGATCCGCTGCGGCTGGAGAACTTCACGCTCTACCGGACGCAGACCCAGGCCGACATCTTCCCGCTCGGGAAGGGCGATCTCCACCTGCCGGTCGGCTGGGGGGCGATTCCGCTGGAAAACGCCTTCGAGTCCCTGCGGGGATTCCGCGGGACGGTAGTCCACGAGTACCGCTACAACCTCTTCCTGGCGTCCGCGGATGACGATTTTGCCCGGGTGCAGAGCCTGGTGGCGATGCTAGGCCCTACCGCCGGGAAGGGGGCGGAGGGGGGGTAAACCTCCAGGAATTGCCCTCATTCGAACGAATGAGGGCTTTCATCCGAACGACCCGTTCCAGGGCGGCTGTGGCGGGCCGCGGCGGGGTATTTATATCAGCGACGATGTGAGGGGAAGGCAACGGATCTGGGGGGAGGCCGCCCCCCGGCGGTTGACGCCGCCGGGGGTCTTTTTATGCCCTTGGGGCTGAACGTGGTTGCCGCCCTCGAACGAGGGTGTCGGCCGACAAGGCTCCCGGGCCGGCCAGCACGAGGATCAATCCGAGCACGATGAAGATCAGGGGAACCTCGACCCCTCCCTTCGTCCAGTAGAACCCCCGCGGCAGATTCACCTTCAGGCCTGCGACCACCATTTCGATGACGATCAGGCCTGCCGCAAGGCGGGTGAAGAGGCCGAGACAGAGGCAGATCCCCCCCACGAACTCCACCAACGTGACCGTCCACGCCCAGAACACGCCCGGATGGAACCCGATCGCCTGAACGGTCCTCGCGAAGCCGGCCATGCTGGGATCATGCACCCCTCCGAGGACCTTTTGGTATCCGTGCGTCACGAAGAGCGCGCCCACGAGAAGCCGAAGAGCGAGCAAGATCCGATCCGCGCCGCTGCCCATCTCCTGATCACCCGCCGGGGATGCCCTTCAACGGTCGAACGCCCGCATCTTCCGTGTGCCATGGGCGAAGTCCTTGTCTAAGACGCGCTCCAAGAGGGCAGGAGCATAAGTGGGACAGGGACGCTGCTCGTCGCCAATGTCGAGCCGGAGCAGGACCCGGATGGGAAGCTCATGAGGTCCGCCGAACAGGGCGTCGTCTTCCTGGGCGAGCAGGACGGTCCCCCCGAGCGGGACCTCAAAGCGAAGCTTTCGGAGTTCTTCGTCCGGCACGGCACCGTCCACGCAGCGTATCTGGCGATCGTCCAGTACCCCGGCTCGAACGCGCACCACGTCGCCGTGTGCATGAAGGCGACCGCCGCCGACGACCCTGCGCTTGCCCAGGAGGTCGGCTCGGCCTTCCGGGCGCTGTTCGGCGGCCACGAACACCTGGACATCCTGTTCCTGAAGGGGCTCCAGGAGGCC
>VBAO01000045.1 GCA_005883865.1 Candidatus Segetimicrobium genomatis | reverse complement strand
GTGCAGATGCCCGGCGGGGTGCCGGTGGCGACGGTCGGGATCGGCGGCGCCAGGAACGCGGCGTTGCTCGCCGTCCAGATCCTCGGCACCGCGGACCCGGCGTTGCGGGAGCGGTATCGAGCGTACAAAGAGCGGCTCGCCCGCGAGGTCGAGGAAAAGGCGGCCCGCCTCACCCCGGGCGTCGAGCCCGGGATGGTGCCGCCCCGCCAGGCGGGAGGCAGGCCGCCGTCATGACCGTGACCGCCGTGATCGGCGCCCAGTGGGGCGATGAAGGGAAGGGCAAGGTGGTGGACACGCTCGCCCGCCACGCCGACGTGGTGATCCGCTACAACGGGGGCAACAACGCCGGCCACACGATCCAAAACCAGCACGGCACGTTCAGGCTTCACCTCCTGCCGTCCGGCATCTTTCACCCGGCCGCCCAGTGCGTCATCGGCCCGGGGGTGGTCGTCAATCCCGACGTCTTCCTGGCCGAGGTCGCCGATGTGGAGCGCGTCGGGATGCCGACGGTCGGCCGTCTGTGGCTCTCCGACCGCGCCCACCTGATCTTCCCGCACCACATCCTCATCGACGAACTCGAAGAGGCCGCGCGGGGCGGCAGCTCGCATGGGACGACCAAGCAGGGCATCTGGCCCGTCTACAGCGATAAAGCCGGCCGGGTCGGGATCCGGGTCGGAGACCTCCTCGAGGAGCGCCACCTCGCCGAGCAGGTCGCCTACCTCGCGGAGCGAAAGAGCGCGGTGCTGCGAGGCGTGTACCGGAACGAGCCGGTCGAGGCCGGGGAGTTGCTCGCGGCGTGCACGCGGTGGGCCGGCCGTCTCAGGCCGTACATCACCGACACCCATCCCCTGGTCCAGGAAGCCCTCCGGGCCGACCGGGGGGTGCTGCTCGAGGGCCAGTTGGGGGTGATGCGCGATCTCGACTGGGGCCTCTATCCGTTCGTGACCTCATCCACGACCCTGCCGGGCGGCGCGAGCGCCGGCGCCGGAATCCCGCCGTACCGGATCACCCGGGTGCTCGGCGTGGCGAAGGCCTACACGACCGCGGTCGGGTCGGGGCCGATGCCCACCGAGCTCAACGACGCGACGGGCGAGCGCATCCGGGACCTCGGGCAGGAGTTCGGCGCCACGACCCGCCGGCCGCGGCGGTGCGGGTGGTTCGACGGGGTGGCGGCGCGCTTTGCGGCGGAGATCGCAGGGTTCACGCACCTGGCCGTGATGAAGGTCGATGTCTTCGACTCGTTCGAGCAGATCCGCGTGGCGGTCGCTTATCGCCTCGATGGACGAACGATCCACGCGGTCCCGCATACCGCGGCGATGGCCCGGGTCGAGCCGGTCTACGAGGACCTGCCCGGATGGCGGTGCTCGACGCACGGGGCGCGGCATCTCGGAGACCTGCCCATCGAGGCGCGGACGTTCCTCCGGCGGATCGAGGAGATCGTCGGCGTCCCGATCGCGCTCGTGGGGGTGGGCCCCGATCGCGAGGACATGATCTACTGCCAGGAGGGCTGGGCGTGATTCCCCGCTACACCTCGCCGGAGATGGCGGCGCTGTGGAGCCCCGAGACGAAGTTCGCCACCTGGCTCGAGATCGAGCTCCTGGCGGCCGAGGCGCAGGCGAGAGCGGGGATGGTCCCGGAGGAGGCCGCGCGGCGGCTTCGGGAGCGGGCCCGCGTGGGGAGCGTGGCGCGGATCGACGAGATCGAGGCGCGGGAGACGCGGCACGACGTGGTGGCGTTCCTCCGGGTCGTCGGCGAGTCGGTGGGCGACGACGCCCGCTACCTCCACCTGGGGTTGGGCTCGTCGGATGTGGTGGACACCGCGCTCTCGGTCCTCATGGTCCGGGCCGCCGACCTCATCGGCGCCGCGCTCGGGCGCCTGCACCGCGCGCTCGCGGCGCTGGCCAACGGGCACCGGTACACGATCATGGCCGGGCGGACCCACGGGGTCCACGCCGAGCCGGTGACGTTCGGCCTGAAGGCGGCCCTCTGGTACGCGGAGGTGGAGCGGGGGGTGGAGCGGCTCCGCCGGGCCCGCGAGGTGATCGGGGTCGGCAAGATCTCCGGAGAGGTGGGCACGTTCGCCCACACGCCCCCCGAGGTGGAGGCGTTCGTCTGCGAGCGGCTCGGCCTCAAGCCCGCCCCGGCCTCCTCCCAGGTGATCCAGCGGGACCGCCACGCCGAGTATCTCGCGCACCTCGCGGTCGTCGCGGGCACGCTCGAGAAGATCGCCACCGAGATCCGGCAACTCGCGCGCACCGAGGTCCGCGAGGTCGAAGAGCCCTTCCACGAGGGGCAGACGGGATCGTCGGCGATGCCGCACAAACGGAACCCGATCCTCTCCGAGCGCGTCGCCGGGCTGGCCCGCGTGGTCCGCGGGCACGCGGTGGTGGCGTTCGAGAACATCGCGCTCTGGGGGGAGCGCGACATCACGCACTCCTCCGCCGAGCGCGTGATCATTCCCGACGCGACATCCCTGCTCGACTACATGGCCCGGACGCTCGCGGCCGTGATCGAGGGCCTGCGGGTCTACCCCGACCGCATGCGGGAGAATCTCGAGCGGACCGGAGGGCTCGTGTTCTCCCACCGGGTGCTCCTGGCCCTCCTCGACGGCGGGCGGTCGCGGGACGAGGCGTATCGGATCGTTCAGTCCGCGGCGATGCGGGCATGGGAAGGCCACGGCCGGTTCCGGGACCTGCTGCGCGCGTCGGGGGCGCTCTCCGACGCCGAGCTCGACGCCTGCTTCGACCCCGCCGACGCGCTGGGCCATGTGGACGAGATCTTTGTCCGCGTCGGGCTCGGGGAGGGCCCCGCGGCGCCGGCGGGCCGCGCGGCGCGCCCCGGACCCGGCGCCCGCACCGGAGGCCCCGCCGATGCATGAGCGGGGCGCGGAAGGGCGCTCCCCGGTCGTGATGGAGACCGACCTGAGTCTCCCGCGGTTCTCGCGGGGGAAGGTCCGCGACATCTACGACCTCGGAGACCAACTGCTGATCGTCGCCACCGATCGCCTGTCGGCGTTCGACGTCGTGTTGCCGACCGGGATCCCCGACAAGGGACGGGTGCTGACGGGACTGTCCGCCTTCTGGTTCGACCGGGTGGCGCGGATGATGCCGACCCACTTCATCACCGCCGACGTGACCGCGTTTCCCCGCCCTCTCCGGGAACGTCGGGCCTTGCTCGACGGACGGTCGATGATCGTCCGGAAACTTCGGCGGATCGATATCGAGTGCGTGGTCCGGGGATACCTCGCCGGCTCGGCGTGGAAGGAGTACGCGGCCGCCGGGAGTGTCGGCGGGACCCCGCTGCCGCGGGGCCTGCGCCTGGGGAGCCGGCTGCCGGCTCCCGTGTTCACGCCGGCGACGAAGGCCGCGTCCGGTCACGACGAAAACATCAGCGAGGCCCGGATGGCCGAGATCGTCGGCGACGCCCTGACGCGCTGGCTGCGTGAGGCGAGTCTCGCGATCTATCGCGAGGCGGCCGGGTTCGCCGAGCGGTGCGGGCTCCTGCTGGCCGACACCAAGTTCGAGTTTGGGCTGGACGGCACCACGGTCGTCTTGATCGATGAGGCGCTGACCCCGGACTCGTCGCGATTCTGGGATGCCGCCGCCCACGCCGCCACGGGATCGACCGAGAGCTACGACAAGCAGGTCGTGCGCGACTACCTCGAGCGGGTCGGGTGGAACAAGCAACCGCCCGCCCCCGCGCTGCCCGCCGAGGTGGTCGGGATGACGCGGGCGCGGTACCTCGAGGCCTACCGCCGGCTGACGGGCGAGCCGCTCGCGGCGGCCTGAGGAGCGTCGGCGATGCGGAGCGAACAGGGGGAGCGGGTGCGGACGATGCAGGTGCGGACGGTCCGGATCGTGGTGTCGCTCAAGCCCGGCGTGCTGGACGCGCCCGGCCAGGCGATCCGCCAGGGCCTGGACGCGCTCGGGCATCCGGGCGTCCAGCATGTCCGGGCGGGAAAGTACTTCGAGGTGGAACTCGACGACGACGGCCGGGTCGAGGAGCGGGTCCGCGAGATCTGCGAGGGGTTCCTGGCCAACACGCTGATCGAAGACTACCGATACGAGATCCTCTGAGGGGGGGCCGGCCGTGGACATCGGGGTCGTCGTGTTCCCTGGCAGCAACTGCGACGCGGACACCGGCCACGTCCTCCGCGACGTCCTCGGTCATCGGGCGCAGTACGTGTGGCACGAAGAGCGGCAGCTCGCCGGGTTCGACGCGGTGATCCTCCCCGGCGGATTCGCGTACGGCGACTATCTTCGGGCGGGAGCGATCGCGGCGACCTCGCCGGTCGTGCGGGCGTTGCGGGAGTACGCGGTGGCCGGCGGGCTCGTCCTCGGGATCTGCAACGGCTTTCAGGTGCTGCTCGAGGCCGGGCTCCTCCCCGGCGCGATGTGTCCCAACACGAGCGGGCAGTTTCGCTGCGAGTTCGTCCACATCCGGGTCGAACGGATCGATACGCCCTTCACGTGCGCGATGACCTCGGGCCAGGTGCTGCGGCTGCCGATCGCCCACGCCGAAGGAAACTACTACGCCGACCCGCCGACCCACCAGGCCATCGTCGCCCGCCGTCAGATCGCGTTTCGGTATTGCGATCCGGGGGGGGCCGTCACCCCGCAGGCGAACCCCAACGGGTCGCTCGATGCCATCGCGGGGGTGGCCAGCCGGGGCGGGACCGTGCTCGGGTTGATGCCCCACCCATCTTCGATTCGCTCGACCGGTGGGTGGCCGCGCGGCCGCCGGCTGCGCCCGCCGCCCGCGCCCCCCTGGAGGTGCGGTGACCGTGGCCGTCGAGCAGACCACGCGGCGTTCCGAGAGCCGGTCCGAGGCGGGACTCTTCACGGCCGAGGTCGACGAGATCCGCCGCCGGCTCGGCAGGGAGCCGAACCCGGTGGAGCTCGCGATGTTCGGGGTGATGTGGAGCGAGCACTGCGCGTACAAGCACTCGAAGGGAGTGCTCGCGCGACTCCCGGTCCGCGGCCGCCGGGTGCTGCAGGGGCCGGGGGAGAACGCCGGTGCCGTGATGGTCGCCCCCGGGTGGGCGGCCGTGTTCAAGATGGAGAGCCACAACCACCCGAGCGCGGTCGCGCCGTTCCACGGGGCCGCGACGGGGGTCGGCGGGATCATCCGCGACATCCTGGCGATGGGAGCGCGCCCGATCGCCCTGCTCGACTCCCTCCGGTTCGGCCCGCCCGAGGACGCCCGGGTCGCGCCCCTGATGCGGGGGGTGGTCGCCGGGATCGCCGCCTACGGGAACAGCATCGGGGTGCCCACGGTCGGCGGCGAGCTCATGTACGCCCCGTGCTACCGGTCCAACCCGCTCGTGAACGTGGCCTGTCTCGGGATCGCGCGCGCGGACCGGCTGGCGACCGCCCGCGCCGCCGGCCCGGGGAACGCGGTCGTCTACCTCGGCGCGCGCACCGGGCGCGACGGGATCCACGGAGCGTCGTTCGCCTCCGCGGAACTGGCCGGCGACCCCCGGGACCGCTCCGCGGTGCAGATGGGCGACCCCTTTACTGGGAAGCTCCTCATCGAGGCGAGCCTCGAAGCGCTCGCCTCCGGGGCCGTGGTGGCGATCCAGGACATGGGCGCCGCGGGGCTGACCTGCGGCCTGTGTGAGATGTCGGCCCGCGGCGGGGTGGGGATGGAGGTCGACCTCGCGCAGGTCCCCCGCCGCGAGGAAGGGATGACGGCGGACGAGGTGCTCCTCAGCGAGTCGCAGGAGCGGATGTTGTTGGTCGTCGAGCGCGGCCGCGAGGAGGACGTGCTCCGGATCGGCCGCCGGTGGGGCCTCGAGGCCGTCGTGATCGGCCGCGTGGTGCCGGCCTCGCTGCTGACCGTCCGCGACGGCGGCGCGGTCGTGGTCTCCCTGGATCCCAAGAGCCTCGCCGAAGCGCCCGCCTACTCCCCTCCCGCGAGTGAGCCGGCCTACCTCCAGCAGGTCCGGCGGATCGATCCCGCGACCTTCCCGATCGCCCCGCCGCAGCCGGCGCTCATGGCCCTGCTGGCCGCGCCCAACATCGCGGACAAGCGGTGGGTGTTCCGGCAGTACGACCACATGATCCAGACCAACACCGTGATCCCGCCGGGGTCGGACGCGTGCGTCCTCCGTCTCAAAGAGGCGGCGCCGGTCGGCCTGGCGCTCGCGGTCGACGGCGACGGCCGGCGCTGCTACCTCGATCCCTACGTCGGCGGGATGCTGGCCGTGCTCGAGGCCGCCCAGAACATCGCGTGCGTCGGGGCGATGCCGGCCGCCGTCACGGATTGCCTCAACTTCGCCAGCCCCGAGCGCCCGGAGGTGTTCTGGACGTTTCGAGAAGCCGTCCTGGGGATCGCGCGTGCCTGCGAGGCGCTGGGGGTCCCGGTCGTCGGCGGGAACGTCAGCTTCTACAACGAGTCGGACGAGGCGATCTTCCCAACCCCGATCATCGCGATGCTGGGCGTGTTGAAAGACGTCCGGTGGCACGCGACCACCGGGTGGAAGCGCGACGGGGACGTCGTGGTCCTCCTCGGCGGGGGCATCCCCCAACTCGACGGGAGCGAGTATCTGGCCATGGTCCACGGGGTCGTGGGCGGGCGCCTCCGTCAGCCCGACCTCTGCGCGACGGCGGCGGTCATTCAGTGCACCGCGGACGCCGTGGCTCAGGGACTGGTCTCGTCGGCGCACGACTGCGCCGACGGCGGGATCGGGGTCGCGCTCGCCGAGTGCTGTATCGCCGGCGGCCGGGGGGCCCGCGTCGCGCTCGCCGCCGGTCGAAGGCCCCGCGCCGACGAGCTCCTCTTCGGCGAGGGAGTCGGACGGATCCTGGTCTCGGCCTCGCCCTCCCATCTCCCCGCGTTGCTGCGCCTGGCCGAGCGCCTCGCGGTGCCGGTCCAGGTGCTGGGCACCGTCGGCGGGGAGCGTCTCATCGTGGGGGTCGATGGGGACGGCGCCCGCGGACCATGGATCGACGCGGGCGTCGCCGACCTGGCCCGCGCGCGGTCGGGTGAGGAGGGGGCGCCGCGATGATGCCCTTCGGGGACAAACTCCGTGAAGAGTGCGGGGTCTTCGGCATCCGGACGGCGGGCGCCGGGGCCGCGGCGTACGTGCATCTGGGGTTGTACGCCCTGCAGCACCGCGGTCAGGAGAGCGCCGGCATCGCCACGTTTGACGGGGCGAAGACGCACCTCGTCAGGGACATGGGGCTCGTGGGGACGAGCTTCACCCCCGAGCGGCTGGCCGGGCTCCCCGGAGCGGTGGGCATCGGTCACGTCCGGTACTCGACGATGGGCTCGGTCACGCTCGAGAACGCCCAGCCGTTCATGGAGCAGACGCCGTGGGGCGTCCTCGCGCTCGCGCACAACGGCAACCTGATCAACGCGCCGGCGCTCCGGCGGGAGCTCGAGGCGGCCGGCCATTGCTTCCGGGCCACCTCCGACACCGAGGTGATCACCAAGCTGATCGCCACCTCCAGGGCCGAGACACTGGAGGAAGCGATCGCGCGCTGCATGCGCCGGATCAGCGGCGCGTATACGGTCGTCGCCATGGCGGGCGACCGGCTCCTGGCGTTCCGGGACGCCAACGGCATCCGCCCCCTCGCCCTGGGCCAGCTGGGACGCGCGGCCGTGTTCGCCTCGGAGAGTTGCGCGTTCGACCAGATCGGCGGAGAGTACGTCCGCGAGGTCGGGCCCGGAGAGTTGCTCGTCGCGGACGCCGCGGGGCTGCGCTCGATCCAGGTGCTGCCGGTGGTGCGGCGGGCCGCCTGCGTCTTCGAGTACATCTACTTCGCCAGGCCGGACACCACGCTCGCAGACCAGAACGTCCACCAGGTCCGGCGCCGGATGGGCCGCCTGCTCGCGCGCGAGCACCCCGCCGCGGCCGACGTCGTGATCGCGGTCCCGGACTCGGGCACCTCCGCCGCCCTGGGCTACTCGGATCACAGCGGGCTCCCGTGCGAGATCGGGTTGATCAAGAACCGGTATGTGGGGCGGACGTTCATCCAGCCGGACCCGTCGTCGCGAGACCTCGGCGTGCGCATCAAGCTCAACCCGATCCGGGATGTGATCGCCGGGCGCCGCATCGTGCTCATCGACGACTCGATCGTCCGGGGGACGACGAGCCATCAGATCGTCCGGATGCTCCGGCATGCCGGCGCCCGCGAGGTGCACGTCCGGATCTCCTCGCCGCCGATCCTCAACGCCTGCTACTACGGCATCGACACCAGCAGCCGCGGGGAACTCGTGGCGTCCCGGCTCACGGTCGAGGAGATTCGACGGTCGATCGAGGCCGATACCCTCGGATACCTGAGCCACGGCGGGCTGGTCGAGGCCCTGGCGATGCCGGAACACGAGCTGTGCCTCGCCTGCCTGAACGGCCGGTACCCCACCGAGACCCCCACCGAAGTGATGGCCGGCCGCCGCGCGCTCGAGGCGCGCCGGGTGTAGCCCGCCATGCCCGGCCGCTCTGCGCCGCCGTCGACGTACCGCGAGGCGGGCGTGGATCCCGACAGCAAGGAAGCCATCCTGGCCGGCGTGCGGACGCGCATCCGCTCGACGTACCGGGACCCGGTGCTGGGATCGGGTGACGGGTTCGCGGGGCTGTTCCGGCTGGCCGGGTACCGGGACCCGGTGCTCGTCAGCTCGATCGATGGGGTGGGAACGAAGACCCGGATCGCCGCCGCGCTGGGCCGCTGGCAGGTGGTCGGCGCGGATATCGTGTCGCACGGAGCGAACGATGTGCTCTGCTGTGGCGCCGCTCCCCTGTTCATGCTCGACTACGTCGCCTCCCGGGTCCTGGATGCGGAGGCGATCACGGGGATCCTGGGCGGCATCGTCGAGGCGTGCCGCGATCAGGGGATCGTCCTCCTGGGTGGAGAGACGGCCGAGATGCCGGGGGTGTACGTGAAATCCGAGGTCGACATCGTCGGCGCGACGGTCGGCGTGGTGGAACGGGACCGGGTGATCACGGGCGAGGCGATCCGCCCGGGCGACGTGACACCAACGGGTACTCGCTCGCGCGCGCGGTGCTGCTGCCGGATGGCGCGCACCAGGGAGCGGCCCTCAGGCGGGCGCTCGAGAAGGTCCCCCGCGGGCTCTCCGAGCCCCTCGGGGACGCGTTGCTCGCACCCCACCGCCCGTACGCGCGCCCGGTGCTCGCCGTGCGGCAGCGGGTCGAGATCTGCGGGATCGCCCACGTCACCGGAGGCGGGATCCCGGGCAACCTGGTGCGGATCCTGCCCCAGGGATGCCGCGCCCGCATCGACTCCGGCCGGTGGCCGGCCCCGCCCCTGTTTGCGGTCATCCAGAAGCGGGGGAGGATCGCGGACGGCGAGATGTTTCGGACGTTCAACATGGGCCTCGGCCTGCTCCTGGTCGTTCGGGAGGGCGAAGGCGCACCGGCGGTGTCGCAGCTCGAGGCGTCCGGGGAGCGCGCGTGGATCGTCGGCCGCATCGCCGCCGGCCCGCGGGGAGTCGAGATCCGTGCCTGAGCCGCTGCGGGTCGGCGTCCTCGTCTCGGGCACCGGATCGAACCTGCAGGCGCTCATCGATGCCTGCCGCGCCGGCGCGATCCCCGCGGAGGTCGTCCTCGTGATCAGCAACGTCCCGAAGGCGTTCGCGCTCGAGCGGGCCCGCGCCGGCGGGATCCCGGCCGTCGTCGTCGATCACCGGGCGCATTCGACCCGCGCGGCGTTCGAAGCGGCGCTCAAGGAAGCGCTCGACGCCCACCGGGTCCAGCTCATCTGCCTCGCCGGTTTCCTCCGAATCCTGTCCGCGGAGTTCGTCGCGACATTCGCCGGCCGCATCATGAACATCCATCCGGCGCTGCTCCCCGCGTTCGGCGGCAAGGGGATGTACGGGGAGCGGGTCCATCGGGCCGTGCTCGCGTCCGGGGCTCGAGAGAGCGGCTGCACCGTGCACTTCGTCACGGCGGAGCCGGACGGCGGCCCCATCATCACCCGCGCGACGGTGCCCGTGGAGGCGCAAGACACCCCGGCGACGCTCGCGGCCCGGGTCGCGCGCGAGGAACACCGTCTGTACCCGCTCGCGGTCCGATGGTTCGCGGAAGGACGGTTCAGGCTCGAGGGAGATCGCGTGGCGATCCTGTCTCCGGAGGGGGCGGCATTCGCCTCGGAGCCGCGATGAAGGTCGCCCGCGCGCTGTTGAGCGTTTGGGACAAGACCGGGATCGTCGAGTTCGCGCGCGGCCTGGCCGATCTGGGCGTGGAGCTGCTGTCGACCGGCGGGACCGCGGCGGCGCTGCGCGGCGCGGAGGTTCCGGTGATCGACCTCGTCGACGTCACGAGATCACCCGAGATCCTGGGTGGAAGGGTCAAGACGCTGCACCCGGCCATCCACGGGGGGCTCCTGGCGCTTCGGGGCGACCAGGCGCACATGGCCGAGCTGGCGCGGCACGGCATCCGCCCCATCGACCTCATCGCGGTGACGCTGTATCCGTTCGAGGCCGCGGTCGCGGGCGGGGCCGATCTCGCGGCCGCCCTCGAGCAGATCGATGTCGGCGGGGTCACGCTTCTCCGGGCGGCGGCGAAGAACTTTGGCGATGTCGTCGTCCTCTCCCGGCCGTCCCAGTACGGGGACGTGCTCGACATGCTCCGGCGAACCGGGACGGTGGACCGGGAGACCCGGCTGGGTCTGGCGCGCGAAGCCTTTGCCCGAACGAGCGGGTACGACGCGGCAATCGCCCGGTACCTGGACCAGCACGACGCGGCGGGGGTCTTTCCCCCGCATCTTGTGCTCGCGTTCGAGAAAGCCCAAGACCTCCGCTACGGAGAGAATCCCCATCAGCGCGGG
>VBAO01000044.1 GCA_005883865.1 Candidatus Segetimicrobium genomatis | reverse complement strand
TCACAGGTCGCGATCGGGGATCGCACCCCGGCCCACGGGCCGGCAAGGGGGGAGGAGACGTGAAGCGCACAGCCCGATTCGCGGCGGCCGCCGCCGTCATCACCATCGCCGGGATCCTCGTGTGGGGAGCGGTCGGTGTCTCGCTCGGGGACGACCTCCTGAAGATCGGCGCGCCCGTCGCCGCGACCGGCCCGACCGCCCGCGAGGGTGTGCTGACCAAGCAGGGCTACGACCTGTGGGCCGAGACCGTGAACACGCGCGGGGGGATCAAGGCCGGCGGGAAGGCCTACAAGGTGCAGATCGTCTACTACGACGACCAGAGCAAGCCGCAGACCTCGGCCGAGTTGACCGAGCGATTGATCAGCCAGGACCGCGTCAGCTTCCTCCTCGGTCCGTACGGCAGCCCGGCGACCTTCGCCGACGAGGCGATCGCGGAGAAACACAAGATGCCGATCGTCATCACGGAAGGCGCGGCCGACCAGCTCTTCCAGCAGGGATACAGGTACAATTTCGGCATCACCAGCCCGGCGAGCGACTACGCCGCGGTGATGCTGAAGCTGGCCGTCGCCCTCAAGCCCAAACCCGAAACGGTGGCGATCATCTCCGCCGACGACCTCTTCTCGATCGAGGTCGGGAATGCCGCGAAGAGCTGGGCCGACCACAACGGCCTCAGGGTCGTCTACTTCCAGAAATACCCCGTCGGAGCCGCCGACCTGAGCGCCGCGTTGACGAGCATCAGGTCGCAGCGCCCCGACGTGCTGATCAGCTCGGGCCACCTCGAGGACAGCCTGCTGGTCATGAAGCAGGCCCAGACCCTGGATGTGAACGTGAAGTTCTACGGGTTCACGGTCGGTCCGACGACCCCCGACTTCGTCAAAGCGCTCGGCCCCGCGGCCGAGTACGTCTTTGCCTCGTCCCAGTGGTCGGCGGACGTCACGTATCGGGATGGGATCTTTGGCTCCGCGAAGGACTACAATAAATTGTTCCAGCTGCGGTACGGGTTCGAACCCGACTACCATGCGGCGCAGGCCACCGCGGGCGGGCTCGCCCTGCAGCTGGCGATCGAGAAAGCCGGCACCCTCGACCCGCAGAAGGTGCGCGACGCGCTGGCCGGACTGGACGTCATGACGTTCTATGGACCGATCCGGTTCAACGCCCACGGCCTGAACCTGTCGAAGCCGATGGTGACGATGCAGATCCAGCACGGCAGGCTGGTCACCGTCTGGCCGTTCGATGTGGCTCCGGCCAAGCCGATCTACCCGGCCCCGGCCTGGAGCGCCCGCCGGTAGCCGCCTCGAACAGGGCGCGGCCGGCCGCGATGCGGTGATCCGCGGGGCCGAAGGCGCCCGCCCATGATCTTCAACACCGATGTCGCGCTGCAGAACGCGGTCAACGGCCTGCTGATCGGCGGCACGTACGCCACCGTCTCGCTCGGCTTCTCGCTCGTCTGGGGGATCCTCAACATCGTCAACCTCGCGCACGGCGCCTTCGTGATGCTGGGCGCCTACGAGACGTACTGGTTGTTCACCCTCTACCACGTCGATCCGTTGGCCTCGCTGCCGCTCACGGCCGCGGCCCTGTTTGCGCTCGGGTACCCGATCCAGCGGTACGTGATCAACCTGGTCATCCGGGCGTCGTTCCTCGTCACGTTCCTGCTGACCTTCGGGTTGGAGCTCCTCATCAACTCGGGGCGCAGCCTGCTGCTCGGCCCGGTGGTCCTCCCCCTAGTCCGGGTCGCCACGTTCGCCGTCGCCGTCGCGGTCGCGATCCTCCTCCACCTGCTGCTCACCCGGACCCGCCTCGGGAGCGCGATCCGGGCGACCGCCTCCGATCAGGAGGCGGCACGGCTGATGGGCATCCCGATCGCGCACGTGTACGCGCTGACTTTCGGCATCGCCGCGGCCACGGCCGCGATCGCCGGGGGCTTGATCAGCCTCAGCTTTCCCATCTATCCCGCCATGGACGCCGGGTACACGTTCATCGGGTTCGTGGTGTGCGCGTTGGGCGGCCTCGGCAGCGTCCCGGGGGCGCTGCTGGGCGGGGTGATCCTGGGCCTCCTCCAGACCTACACGGCCGCGTGGCTCGGACCGAACTACGACAACCTGGTGGCGTTTGCGGTCCTCATCCTGATCCTGCTCCTCCGCCCGGCCGGCCTGCTCGGCAGGGTGCAGCGGTTCCGGGGATGACGCCGCGGACATTTGGGCTGGGGGCCCTCGCGGCCGCGGCGCTCGCCGTCGCGGTGGCGTTCCCGGTCTTCGCCGGCGGCTACTATGTCAGGCTGGCCACGGGGATCTTCATGTTCGGCGCCCTCGCCTCCGCGTGGAACCTGATCGGCGGGTACACCGGCTACCCCGACTTCGGGGGCGCGGCGTTCCTGGGCATCGGCGCCTACACGACGGGGATCCTGATGCTGCGGGCGCACCTGCCGTTTGCGGCGGCGCTGCTCGCCGGGGGAGCGCTCGCCGTCCTGGCCGCGGTGGGGATGGGGACGCTGCTGCTCCGGCTGCGCGGCCACTATTTCGCGATCGCCACGCTGGGGTTCATGCTGGTGCTCAGGCAGGTCGCGGCCAACCTGCCCATCACCGGCGGCGGGTCGGGCATGAATCTCCCGATCGCCAGCGCCTTCACCCCCTTCTATTATTGGATGCTGGGAACCGTCGTGCTGGGGGCGCTCGGGGGCGCGATCTTCCCGCGCTCGCGGGCCGGGTACGCGATCGCCGCGATCCGGGAGAACCAGGATGCCGCGCAGGTCCTGGGGATCGAGCCCCTCCCCTACAAGATCCTGGCGTACGCCTCGAACGCGCTCCTCTTCGGCGCGGTCGGAGGGATCTACGCGTACTGGTTCACGTTCATCGATCCCCCGACGGTGTTCAACATCGACTTCTCCATCCAGGCCGTGGTCATGACGCTCTTGGGCGGTCCCGGGACCGCCCTCGGTCCCGTCGCCGGGGCGATCATCCTGAAGATCCTGGACACGATCCTGACGAACATCTCGCTGTTCCTCCACAACGTCTTCTTCGGGGCGCTGGTATGCCTGCTCATCATCTTCGCGCCGCGCGGCCTCGCCGAGGTGCTCCGCCGGCGCGGCGGGATCGTGCGGGCGATCCGCGCCGAACTCGAGGACAGCCGGGTCTGATGCCGCTCCTGCGCGCCGGAGCCGTCACCAAGCTGTTCGGACGCCTCGTCGCCGTCGATCGGGTCGATCTCGTGATCGACGCGGGAGAGATCGTCGGCCTGATCGGCCCGAACGGCGCCGGGAAGACCACCCTCGTCAACCTCATCACCGGCATCGAGCCGCCGACCTCCGGGACCCTGGTGTTCGACGGCACGACGCTTGCGGGGTTGCGGCCGGCGGCGATCGCCCGGCTGGGGATCGCCCGCACCTTCCAGATCGCCCAGCCCTTCCGGAACATGACCGTCCGCCAGAATGTCGCGGTCCCGGCGCTGTTCCGCGCGAATCCCGCGGCCGGGGTCGGGCAGGCCCTGGGCGAAGCCGGCGCGATCCTTGACACCGTGGGGCTCGGACCGAAGCGCGAGTTTTCGGCGCGGGCGCTCACCACGCCCGATCTCCGGCGGCTCGAGCTCGCCAAGGCGCTGGCGCTGCGACCCCGTCTCCTCCTGCTCGACGAGGTGATGGCGGGACTGACGCCCGCCGAGGTCGATGCGGAGATCGCGATGCTGCGCCGGGTCAACGCGCAGGGGATCACCCTCCTCGTCATCGAGCACGTCCTGAGGGCGGTGATGGGACTCAGCCACCGCGTCGTCGTCCTGCACCACGGCCGGAAGATCGCCGATGGCCCTCCGGCGCGCGTCGTCGAAGACCCCGGCGTGATCGCCGCCTACCTGGGCAACCGGCGGCCCGCGGGACGCTCGGGATGACCCCGGCCGGCCTCGAGGGGGTCCTCCGGGCCGAGCACCTCGACGCAGGCTACGGAAGCGTCCAGGTCCTGTGGGACGTCTCCCTGGAGGTCCGGCGGGGGGAGGTGGTCGCCCTCATCGGTCCCAACGGCGCCGGGAAGTCGACGTTGCTTCGGGTCGTCTCCGGCCTGCTCCGGCCGCGGCGGGGCGCGGTGACGTTCGACGGCCGCGAGATCACCCGCCGCACGCCGGAAGAGATCGTCCGCCTGGGGATCGCGCACGTCCCGCAGGGGCGCCGCCTGTTTCCCGACCTCACCGTGGCCGAAAATTTGATGCTCGGCGCGTACGCCCGCGCCGATCGGGCCCAGGTCGCGGGCGACCTCGACCGGGTGCTCGCGCTGTTCCCCGTCCTGCGGGAGCGCCTGGCCCTCCCCGCGATCCAGCTCAGCGGCGGCGAGCAGCAGATGGCGGCGCTGGGGCGCGCCCTCATGGCCCGCCCGCGCCTGCTGCTGATCGACGAACCATCGCTCGGGCTCGGGCCGATCGTCGTGCAGGCGCTGATGGAGGTCATCGGCGACCTCCGCCGCGGGGGCACGAGCGTGCTGCTCGTCGAGCAGGACGTGGGCGTGGCGCTGGCGCACGCGGACCGGGGCTACGTCCTCGAGACCGGGCGGATCACCCTCACCGACCGGGCGGAGGCGCTGCTCGGGCACGCTGCTATCCGGGCGGCGTATCTCGGCCTCGCGGTCGGCGACGTCGGCCGGCCTGGGTCGCAGGACCGGTGACACACTGGTAAGATACGGGGGGAGAGGTGATGCGCGGTGTCTGTGACGCGTGAGGTGGCCGGGTGGGTGGCCCGGTTAGCGATCGACGGGGTCCCGCTCGGGGTAACGGCCGCCGCGCGGGCGGCGGTCCTGGACACGATCGCTGTGACCCTCGCGGGCGCCGGGGAACCGGTGACGCGGATCGTGGCGGAGGCGGTGGCCGAGGACGGAGCCCGGCCGGTGGCCGCCCAACTGGGAACCGACCTGCGCACGTCGGCGGAGGGCGCCGCGCTGGTCAATGGGGTAAGCGGCCACGCCCTCGATTACGACGATGTCAGCGTCTCCGTGCGCGGCCACCCGAGCGTCGTCGTGCTGCCGGCGGCGCTGGCCGCGGCGCAGAGCGTGTCCGCGTCGGGGCGGGCGCTGCTGGAAGCCTACGTGGCGGGCGTGGAAGTCATGACCAAGCTGGGACGCGTGATGGGACCGGCGCACTACCGTGCGGGGTGGCACGCCACCTCCACTCTCGGCACGCTGGGAAGCGCCGCGGCCGCGGGCAAGCTCCTCGGCCTGGACGCCGGCCGCATCACACACGCGCTGGCCATCGCCGCCTCGGAGGCCTCCGGGAGTCGCCAGAACTTTGGGACGATGACGAAGCCGTTCCACGCCGGCCACGCCGCGCGCTGCGGCCTCCACGCGGCCCGGCTCGCCCAGAAGGGGATGACCGGGGATCCGGCCGCAATCGAGGGCCCGGTCGGGTTCTTCGCCATGTTCTCGTTCGGAGACGCGCGCCCCGAGGAGCTGGTCCGCTCGCTGGGCGCGCCCTTCGATCTCGTCTCGCCCGGCCTGAGCGTGAAGAAGTATCCGTGCTGCTTCGCCACCCACCGGGCGGCGGACGGCGTGCTCGACCTGGCCGGCGAGCACGGGATCCGCCCCAATGACGTCGCGGCCGTCACGGTGACCGTTCCGGCGGGCGGACGGCAGCCGCTCATCCACGACCGTCCGGAGACGGGGCTTCAGGGCAAGTTCAGCATGCAGTACGTCATCGCCGCGGCACTCCTCGACCGGGGCCTGGGGTTTGACGCCTTCTCCGACGCGGCCGTACGGCGCCCGGAGGCGCAGGCGCTCCTCGAGCGCGTGATGGTGCACGAGGAGCCGGCTTTCCGGGATGCCGCCAACCCGATGGAAGAGGGGCACGTCACCGTCGAGGTGCGCACCACGGACGGCCGGCGGCTCGCACGCAGGATCGATCATCCGCGAGGATCCCCGGCGCTCCCGCTCCGCCGCGAGGAGCTCCTCGCCAAGTTCCGCGACTGCGCGGCACGGGCCCTCGACCCCGCCGCCGTCGATCGGGCGCTGACCGCCCTCGACTGCATCGAGTCCGTGCGGGACGTGAACGCGCTCGTGGCCTCCCTGGTCCCCGGCCCGAGGCCGGCCGCCCCGGTGCGATGAGCCACGCCCTGCCGCTTGCCGGCGTCCGCGTGCTCGACTTCACGCGAAACGTGGCGGGCCCGTTTGCGACCATGATCCTCGGAGACCTCGGCGCCGATGTCGTGAAGATCGAGCCGCCGTCCGGCGGCGACGATGCGCGCGAGTGGGGCCCGCCCTTTTGGGGTGGGGAGACCCCGACCTTTCTTGCGCTGAACCGCAACAAGCGATCCGTGGCGCTGGACATCAAGGCCCCCGGAGCGCGGGCGGTCCTCGACCGGCTCGCCGCAGCCTCCGACATCGTGGTGGAGAGCTCGCGGCCGCACGTCATGGACCGCCTGGGCTACGGGTACGAGTGGGCGTCGGGGGTGAACCGGGCCGTGATCTACGGCAGCATCACCCCCTACGGGGATCGAGGACCGCTTCAGGACCGCCCCGGCTACGATCCATTGATGCAGGCGTATGGGGGCCTCATGAGCGTGACCGGAGAGCCCGGGCGGCCGCCGGTGCGGGCCGGGACATCGTTGATCGACATGGGGACAGGGATGTGGGCGGCCATCGCCCTGATGGGGGCCCTTGCGCAGCGACGCGCGACCGGGGCCGGCCAGCGGATCGTGACGTCCCTGTACGAGACCGCCCTGATGTGGATGACCTATCACCTGGCGGCCTACTGGGCCAGCGGGATCCCACCCCGGCGTGTGGGCTCGGGGACCCCGATGATCGTTCGCGCGACTCAGCGACGCGCTGGGGCGGCCCGGGTGGACCAACGATGCGCGATTCCATCGAAACGCGGACCGGGTGCAGCACCGGGAGGCGCTCCACGCGCTCATCGAAGAGCGCACGCGGGAACGGGCGACCTCCGAGCTGGCCGCAGCGCTGGATGCGGCCGGCGTGCCGGCGAGCCCCATCCGGTCGGCGGAAGACGTCGCGGCCGACCCCCAGGCGCTCGCCCTCGGCATCTACCAGACCGGCACGCACCCGACGATTCCCATGTTGATGTCCGTCGGGCTGCCGTTCCTGCTCGGGGGCGATCGGCCGCCGCTGCGCCGCCACCCCCCGATGCACGGGGAGCACACCCGAGAGGTCCTGGCCGAGCTGGGCTTTCGGCATCCGGAGGTCGAGGCGCTCCTCGGCTCCGCGGCGGCGGCGGGGACGGGCCGCGCGCCGGGCGGACGCCCGGCCGACGGGTAACGGCCGCCTCGCGGAGAGGGCGCCGGATCGAGGAGGCGGCGATGGAGTTCGGGCTCACCGAGCGGCAGGAGCAGATCCGCGGCGAGGTGCGGGCGCTGTGCCGGCGGTTCCCCTCGGAGTACTGGCGCAGGCTCGATGCGGAGCGGCGCTATCCCGACGAGTTCGTCCGCGCCATGACCGACGCCGGGTGGCTCGCGGTCCTCATCCCCCGCGAGTACGGCGGCGGCGGGCTCGGCACGCTCGAGGCCGGGTTGATCCTGGAAGAGATCAACCGGTCGGGCGGCAACGCGCAGCCCTGCCACGCGCAGATCTACATCATGGGGGCGTTGCTGCACCACGCCGGCGACGACCACAAGCGGCGGTATCTGCCGGCGATCGCCACGGGCGAACTCCGCCTGCAGGCCTTCGCCGTCACCGAGCCGGACGCCGGCACGGACACCACGCGCATCTCGACGTTTGCCGAGCGGCGGGGGGACCGGTACGTGGTGCACGGCCGGAAGATCTTCATCTCGCGGGTGCAGCATTCGGATCTCATGCTGCTCCTGGCCCGCACCACCCCCCTCGACCGGGTGAAGACGCGCAGCCACGGGCTCAGCCTGTTCCTCGTGGATCTCCGCACCGCCGGGGACCGCCTGCGCGTGACGCCGATCAAGACCATGCTGAACAACGAAACCAACGAGCTCGTCTTCGACGGCCTGGAGATCCCCGCCGAGAACCGGATCGGCGAGGAGGGCCTCGGATTCTCCTACATCCTGAGCGGGATGAACGCCGAGCGGGTCTTGATCGCGTCGGAGTGCATCGGGGACGGCGCCTACTTCATCGAGCATGCCACGCGCCGCGCGACCGACCGGGTCGTGTTTGAGCGCCCGATCGGGCAGAACCAGGGCGTCCAGTTCCCCATCGCCAGGGCCTACATGGCGCTCGAGGCCGCGCGATTGATGCGCGACAAGGCGGCGACGCTGTTCGACCGGGACGCGCCGTGCGGGGCCGAGGCCAACATGGCCAAGTACCTCGCCTCGGAAGCCGCCTGGGACGCCGCGAACGTGGCCATGACGACGTTCGGAGGATACGGGATGGCGGTCGAGTACGACATCGAGCGGAAGTTCAGGGAGAGCCGCCTCCATCTCGTGGCGCCCGTGTCCAACAACCTCGTGCTGAGTTTCGTCGGCCAGCACGTCCTCGGGCTGCCGCGGTCGTTCTAGCGGGCCTCCGCGGCGCCAACCTGAAAGGGGGGGCACGGTGGACAGCGCATCCGACCCGGTGCTCGTCGAGTCGTTCAGCGGCGGGCGCGTGGCCCTGGTCACGCTGAACCGCCCCGAGACCCTCAACGCCATCAACACGGCCCTCGCGCTGCGGTTCATCGAGATCTTGCGCGACCTCGCCGAGCGGCCCGCGGTGCGCGTGATCATCCTGTCCGGAGCCGGCGACCGGGCCTTCTGCGCGGGCGCCGACCTGAAAGAGCGTCTGGGGATGACCCCCGAGGCGTGGACCCGCCAGCACCGCATCTTCGAGCGCATGCACCGCCTGGTCCGGTCGGTGCGCAGGCCCATCTTCGCCGCGGTCAACGGCGTGGCGGTGGGCGGCGGGTGCGAGCTGGCGATGAGCACCGACTTCCTCATCGCCTCGGAGGCCGCGCGATTCGGCCAGCCCGAGGTGCGGCGCGGGATCATGCCCGGGGCCGGCGGGACGCAGTTCCTCCCGCGGTTCCTGCCGCGGGGGCTGGCCCTCCAGCTGCTGATGACCGGAGAGCTGATCTCGGCCCAGGAGGCGCACCGGTGGGGGCTGGTCAACCGGGTCTGCCCGCCGGGCGACCTCCTCACCGTGGCCAGGGAGATCGGCGACCTGATCGCCGCGAACTCGCCCGCCGCGGTCCAGCAGGCGAAGCGGTCGGCGAAGCTCGGGATCGGCCAGCCCATCGAGCTGGGGATCGAGATCGAGCTGGAGTGTTACCAGCGGATGGTCGCCCACCCCGACCGCGTGGAGGGCGTGGCGGCCTTCAACGAACGGCGCCCCCCCAACTTCCTGGACGCCTGGTGATCGCGGCGGCGCGCATGCCCTGGCCCGAAGCGGTGACGGTCTGCGAGGTCGGGCCCCGCGACGGATTTCAAATGGAGCACGCGTTCATCCCGACGGAGGTGAAGGTCCGCCTCATCAACGCGCTCTCGCGCACCGGGCTCCGCGAGATCCAGGCGACCTCGTTCGTCCATCCCAAGGCGATCCCCCAGTTGCGGGACGCCGAGGAGGTCATGGCCCGCATCGATCGGGCGCCCGGGGTGGTGTACTCGGCGCTGGTCCCGAACGAGCGGGGGGCGGAGCGCGCCGTCGCGGCGCGCGTCGACCGGATCGACATCGTGGTGTCGGCCTCCGACTCCCACTCCCTGAGCAACGCCAACATGACGACCGATGAAGCGATGGCGCGCGCCGGCAGGGTGGCGGCCCTGGGCCGGGAGGCGGGGACGGACGTGACCATCGGGTTTGCGACCGCCCTCGGGTGCCCCTTCGAGGGGTTTCTCCCGTACGCGCGGGTGGAGGCGCTCGTCGCCCGGGCCGTGGAGGAGTGTGGCCTCGCCCGCGTGGGGATCGCGGACACCGTCGGCATGGCGAACCCGGCGCTCGTGCGCACCACCATGGAGGCGCTGCGCCGGCGGTTCCCGGCGGCCGGCTTCTCCCTGCACCTGCACAACACCCGCGGGATGGGCCTGGCCAACCTCCTGGCCGGGTGCGACGCGGGGATCGCGCATTTCGACGCGTCGGTCGCCGGCCTGGGCGGATGCCCATACGCGCCCGGAGCGACGGGCAACATCGCGACGGAGGACGCCGTGCACATGCTGGAGGAGATGGGCATCGCGACCCGCATCCGCCTGGACGCGTTGCTGGAGGTCGCCCGGCAGGTGCAGGAGGCGGTGGGGCACGCGGAGTCGGCGGTGCTCAGGGCCGGGACCAGCCGCATGCTGCTGGGCGCCCGGCGCGATGGGCAGACGAAGCTCGGGGCATCCTGACCCAGCGCGCTGCGCGGGCAGACGCTCCCGGCCGGACGACCGCAGCTCAAGCAGACACACTACCGAAGAGATCATCGACGGGCAGCACACGGTCCAACAACCCCTGCTCGATCTGGTAGCGCATCAATTGCGCAAGAGAGCGTCGGTTCTCCTCTCCCAGATCGTAGGGAAACGGATCGCGAAGCAGCCCCTCCTGCTCCTCGAGGGCCGCACGCCCCCAGATCAGGCTGGTGGCATACGGCTGGCGGATCTGTCTCATGCCGAGCGCCTTCGCCTGCCCGAACGCGTCATAGAGCTCCTGGGCGAGGGTCGGCCGCTCCGAGAGGCGTCCCTCGAAGATCGCCACCGTGTGCATGATCGGGTAGACATGTGTCTTCCGCCAGAGCGCCCGTTCGACCGCGGCAAACGCGGCAAAGAGCCGGCCCACCCGGCCTTCCTCGAAGACCTGGGGCACGTCCGGGGAAATGACGGCATCGATCCCCCCTTCGGCCAGGAGGCGCCACAAATCCGCCCCGGGCCGCTCCTCCACCGGAAGGGGGGAGTGGTGTGGGACGAGCTCGCGGCCGGCCCGCACCCACGTGACATCCTGCGCCGCCACCCCGAAGTGATGGGCCAGGTCCCCGCGGGCGACGACCGACATGGTGAACTGCAGGCTGTAGACGCCGATCCGGCCGCCCACCAGATCGGCCGGCTGGGTGATCCCAGGCCGCACGTACACGCACGACGGGCTGAACAGGCGGCGCGGGAAGACCGGGATCGCAATGAGCGGAGCCCCCCGGGCCCGCGCCATGACGTAGGACGACATCGAGAGCTCCGCGGCATCGTACAGCCGCTCGAGCAACATGCGCTCGTGGCGGGGCCCGGAACCGACCACGACCGGCTCGACGTCACGGACGGAGACCCGGCCGTCCAGCAGGGCCTGCGTCCGATCGTAGGCTTCAATGGCCAGCGTGAGCGGCATAATCCTTGAGCGCGGGCATCAGATGGTCCAGCGCCTGCCGGAGTT